>CALMVQ010000175.1 GCA_937873135.1 uncultured Scytonema sp.
CAATAGCTAATTAGGGGAGTAAGTTATCAGGGTGCATCTACCATTACTCTGTTCTCGATAAAACCAGTGTTCTCCGGAGATAATAGCCGCAAATCTCTCAAAAATAAAAATCCCCAAACAAGCAATAGCTAATTAGGGGAGTAAGTTATCAAGGTGTATTTACTCTATTACTCTGTTCTCGATAAAAGCATTATTCTCCGGAGATAATAGCTGCAAATCTCTCAAAAATGAAAAGTCCCCAAACAAGCGATGGCTATATTAGGGGAGTAATATCATGTTCTGTTGAACACTTATAATAATGTTTGTAGTTGCGCTTTAGCGCTCTCAACAGTTTGAGAGTGCTAAAGCGCAACTGCGAACCAATCTTTTATTTATAACTCATTTACCGAACATGATATAAGTTATCAGAATGCATCTACCATTACTCTGTTCTCGATAAAACCAGTACTCTCCGGAGTTCATGATGAAAAGTTTTTCAGAAATAAAAAATCCCCTACTGACTGATAGGCAAATAGGGGAGTAAGTTATCAGGGTGCATCTACCATTACTCTGTTCTAGGAAAAACGAGTATGTTCCGGAGAAATAAGCACAAATAGGAGAGTTTATCCAGAAAAGAATGTAGAACTCAGTTATCAGAATTCAGCAATATTTGATAATTTATAGAAGTTATTGTTTGTCTGAGGTACACCGGATTGCTAGGGGCGTATATCTTGAAAAAACCATACAGGGAGATACGCAGGAAGAGTCGCGGCAATACACCCTTTCAGCTATACAGATGCACTGCATTCAGCAAAATTTGCTAAATTAACATTTTATTTGACACTCCGCTGCCTAAAGGCAGACGAATTCTAAAGAACTTTCGTTCTTTATATCCCGTTTTGCGTGGGTTCCCAGGCTCACCACGTTTGCACGCAAAGTGCGTAGTGATACGCCAGATGCTTCAAGCGGGGTTCCCCCGCTTGAAGCATCTGGCTCATCTCCTTACAGTCTTTTAGGCATCTACTTTCGGTGCAGTCTACAGGTAGATTTTAAAGTCTATTACTGACGTCACTATAACATGTTTGATACCATTTCACGAAAATCTTGATACAATTCGCTCAAGAACTGCTCCCTTTGCATCCCCTGCATCCCCTGCAAGCCTAAATGTATCAACTTTAAAGTGAAACGGTATGACGGGGCGTAAACACCCCGACTCGCCCTACATGCACCGCCTGAAGTACGATGGAGTCTGATTTTCCCAAAAAAATCAGACCTCTTCCTCGGTGGTTTTGAGCTTCGTATCATTTTTATAATTGAGTTCAGACTAAATTTGGGTAAAAGCCTCTACCAATTCACGCAATTTTGTGGTCTTCTATTAGTAGGGGTGTCGAACTGTAACTTAATTCCTACCTACCTCTACTCGTTAGTACTCATTTTGAGGTAGGTACATTGGCTTTTGTGTTAAAATCGTGTCATGTTCGACTAGTGCGGCATAGTAACGCTCAATTAGGTGTGAAGCTTATTTGACACGTGCTACAAACTAGTTTTATAAAACTGAATAAAACTCTTGAGTCTCGTGCTGAGAATAAGAACAAACACTCTTATTACAGTATCTCTAACTGGGGATTAGTGGTCAAGGAACCTGAGTTACAGAGCAATGGAACCAAGTAAAAGGCGCTTCTAACACGTGCTAACTTACACTGCTCTGGTTGAATAAAGTACAGATTTATCCACTTATGGGTAGTTTTGTGCAAACTTTTAGAAGCGGTTTAGATCTAGATTTATTGAAATCTGAGTTCTTCAATGAAGTTAAATGTGGTGTTGTGGGGCTACTTTATCCAGAAGAGAAATTTATTTGCATACGTTGTAGAGTCGTTGCTGAACTTAAAGAAAATCCCCTAGATGGTGTAAACCCACTAGGGATATAGAAAATCAGGGTGCATTTATAAAATAAGAAAGTTCTGGGCATAATCAGCACAATCCGGATAAAGTTGTAAATGAGCTATCAGTAATTAGAGGTTAGCTATCAACATATATTTATTGTCAGGATGAAGCGATAGGTCTAAAAGTTTCTACAATTATTTTATAACTAAGGCTGAAGGCAGACAGCTAATATCCGAATAACTTGAAGCAGAAACATTCAATGACAGGATGCATCTAAGGTATCAGAAGAAGCGAATCAACAAGGGAAACGAGTGCGATGCAAACTAGATTTAGGAGGCAAAGAGGAGAAGTTGTGACCCAGGAATTTCATATTTCCGTAACCCCAGTAGGACAAAGTGACTACTTGGTACGGACGGAAAAAGTCTCGCCTGGGGTGCCGTTAGCAGAAGAACTGGTGACTTGGCCTGTAGCTGATTGGTTGACAGCTGCTGGACATCTAATGAATGACCCGTTGAAGTCGGTGTTGCAGGGAGATGCGATCGCCAGAAACTCTGTTAACTTAGTGGCGTTGGGTCAAAAACTCTATAACGCACTGTTTCAGGGCACTCTCAGGGATAGTTTGATTACGGCGCAAGGAATTGCCCAAAACCACCAACAGGTACTGCGCCTGCGATTGGGTTTAAAAGATACTCGGTTAGCTCGTCTGCCTTGGGAAGTGATGCATGTTGGCGATCGCCCCCTTGCCACAGGGTCATATATAGCTTTTTCTCGCTATCAAAGTGGAGTGAATCCCCCCTCTCGGTTGTCATCATCAAATATGACATTACCAGCAAGAGACGGTGGGATAAAGGTATTAATGGCGATCGCTTCCCCTACCGATTTAGATCGCTTGGATCTTCTCAAACAAGAAGCGATTAGACTGCAAGCAGAGCTTTACCGTCAGATCCCGTATAGTGAAGGTGGTTATTATCTGCCAGAAATCCAGCTAACCGTTCTCGAACAACCAGGACGGGAAGAATTGACACAAGCCTTAGAACAAGGAAGATACGATGTTCTACACTACTCCGGACACAGTAATTTAGGTCCGGGTGGAGGCGAAATCTATCTTGTTAATAGCAGAACTGGTTTAAGAGAAACCTTAAGCGGCGACGATTTAGCAGGCTTGCTTGTCAATAATAACATTCAAATGGCTGTTTTTAATTCCTGCTTAGGAACATATGCAGCTACCTCAGATCCTGGTGCAGATACGGGCGAACACAATCTCACAGAAAGTTTGGTGAAGCGGGGTATTAAGAGTGTTTTGGCAATGTCAGAACGCATTCCTGATGATGTAGCGCTGACGCTAACACAATTATTTTATCGCAACCTATCTCACGGCTTATCTGTAGATTTATGCGCGAGCCGAATGCGTCAGGGATTGATTGCCGCTTATGGTTCTCACCAAGTTTACTGGGCTTTACCTATTTTATATCTTCAACCAGAGTTTGACGGTCATCTCAGTCCGGAAAGTGACTCATCTGAAAATGGAGAATTATTTAACGAGTACGATCCCAATTTAGGAGGAATATCATCCATTTACTCAGATTCAGTCGATGCCGTTCGTTCACCTTTGGGAGAAATCCAGGCTTCTCGCTTCGGACAGAATTCTGGTTTGGACTGGTTGGGTGAAGATACTTGGGGGGATTTAGTGAATGAAATTGAGTATGACGATGCATCCTATGCTGAAGATTCTGCTGTCGTTTCCGATCTATTTCGCCAGCTAGATAATTCCAACGCTAGAAACGAACAATCTCACATGACTGCTGAACTTGTCGAAGATGGTATTGAGAAGCGGCAAGTTTCAGATGAGATAGATTCGTTTGATGAAAACGATGCCGGAGTATGGGAACAAATCCGTGAGGCTGCTTCCTATGGCAAAACTAATATGAGTCCTCACGAACTCCCCGTTTTTAGCCAAAATTCTTCAGAAGAAGCGATTTCAGGTGATTGGAATTCAAATTACGCATCGTTAGATCCTACCACACAGACCAAAGGATATAGACGCCGCACCAGACGTAAATTATGGTATGTGTTGGGAACTGTAGGAGTGAGCGCGATCGCCGTCACTATCGGTATTCAATTGTGGCAACGACAGATGTCCCATATACCAACAATTCCTGTTGAGTTTATATCTAACTCAAATCATTCAGATGTTAATCTGAAGGCAGATGCAACGGGAATTGTCACTGCCTACGCTACTGATAAATTGAGTAGGGGTGATTTGAAAACAGGACTGATGGCTGTGGATGAACTGTTCGACCGAAATGCGCTGAATAATGCTAAAACAGCCCTTGATATCATTCCTCAATACCAAGCTGACAATCCATCTGTAAACTTTATCAAAGGAAGATTAGCGTGGCAATCGCTCCAGGCTGGAGATAACACTTACAGTTTTGATGATGTCCGGCGTTATTGGGACAGTGCAGCCAAAGCCAACCCAGACTCATCTTCATATGCCAACGCTCTAGGGTTTGCCTATTATGCAGAAGGCGATTTAAATCGAGCTATTGACTCTTGGTTCAAGGCACTGAATGTATCTCTCAAAGAGCGAAGTAACTCTGTTTCTCCCACACCAGTAGCCACAGAAACGCCATTACCGAAAGAAGCTATCATGGCGTATGCTGGATTAGCCCTTGGTTTGTATAAAAACGCACATAATCAGCCAGAGAATAAACGGGAGCGGTATATTGGTGAAGCCATCAAACTGCGACAAATAGTCGTCAAGCAAGATCCAGAAAGTTTCGCTCCAGATAAATTAGCTAAAAATTGGCTGTGGACAAAAAAGATAATTGAAGATTGGCAAGATCTCCTCCAACAAAAAACTTACAGCCAACACTCGACAATTACAAATTGAATATATAGCAATCCTAAATCAGAGCGTGAAATTCTCTCTCTTTCCTTCCTTGGCGTTCTTCTCCCAAGGGGAGACGCTGCGCGAAGGCGTCTTCTCTGCGAGATGCTGCGCGAAGGCGGTTTATTCCAAAAATAATGTTCACGACTCATTTAGGATCGCTATAGCAGTCGGATTGGATTCATGAACTTATATAAAGTGCGGATAAATCCTGATAAATAGGGCTTGCTGAATAAAAGTGTAAGGAACTCCAGATAAAGGGTTCAAGCTTTTTTCCACCAAACAAGTGCAAGGTTATAACATCTAGAGTCTCAAAACCCTTGCACTTTCGTTGGTGATCGCTGGGTAAATTTGGAAACTGAGCGACGAAACAACCATTTTGCGAGATGTGTGGCTTCTAGATTTGCTTTAGAGACTTATTCAGCAAGCCCTAAATATAGCGGTTCTCGTTTTAGTCACATACAAAACGCCCTCTCAAGAAAGCCCCTCTCCCAAGCGCGTGTGTGAGGGGTGCCCGTCAGGGTGCTCTTGAGGGCGAGAGTGTATGGGATTTGACTGAGAACGGCTATAATGAATAACCCCACTCCGATTTTGTCGCCGCGCTAAGACTACCCCTCCCCGCAAGCGAGAAGGAGATTAAGGAAATGTACTTCACACTTAGCGGCAATCCGTTATGATTGTGATTGCCTTGGGCGACGGCTTCAGCCGTATCGCCACTGAGACAATACGCGAGCAAACACCGCTATTTCTATTTGGGGCAATTAGTGGGAATAGATCCTATATTGGCACCTGATTTATTCGATATCAGCGTAATGTCCCCGTTGCCGTTGAGAACCCAACCAGTCGCAGGCAGAATTTCCACCGCTTTTAATTGAGAAGCTATGTGTTTCTTTGAAATATGCTGTTGCACTGTCGTATCTGGGAGGCGAGTATCTGTCCAAACAACATCACTTGTGAGGAATTCGTCAGGGCTTGGGGGTAATCCGCTACGTCCAGTAACAGTAAATTTACTGCCTCCTTGGTCAGCAAAAGCAGCACAGCTAGAGGAAACCAACCTTGGGTTATTTTCTGTAATCGTGGGCAGGGTAACTAAAACAAGGCTGGGGTCAACTTCTGGGGCGTTGATTTGCACAGTACCATTCAAAAAAGAACTTGCTCCTCTAGCGGTGATGCTACTATCAGGAGAGAGAAAAATTCCTTGAGTATTAATTGTAACTTGACCTCCACGAGAATCAGCAGAGTTAGCGCTAATGTTGCTATTTTCTACAGCAGCTAAAATGTCAGAGTCAATTTTGATATTGCCGCCAATGACATTGTCACCTGTAGCATTGGTAGTGATGTTGCTGTTGCGGCTCAGGATGAAGTCACGGGAGCGCACAGAAATATTACCCTGTCCCCCTCTCGTATCGGCGCTAATAGATCCCTCGTTGTCTAGTCGGATGTCCCGAGCCGTCGTAATGTTTATATTGCCTGCGGCACCATTTCCTACATTACTAGTAGATAATTGACCGCGATTAGTGAGAGAAAGCGATCGCGTACTTATATTAATGTCACCTGCATTTCCCACACCTCCTTCCTGCACTGTGCTAAAAGCAGTACTCCCATCAATGGAGAGCGTTCCAGCCTGAATGGTGATGTTTCCGCCATTTCCACGTCCCGCATTACTGGCTTCTAATACAGCACCATTAGTAAAAGAAACCGACCTTGCCGAGATTTGAACATCGCTACCGTCACCTACTGCCATTGATTCCACATTAGTGAAGATTCCACTGTTTCTACCTGCAAAAGAAACGGTGTCCCTAGCCTTGACAGATACGATTCCAGGATTTCCTTGACCACCAGAATAAAAACCTGCTTGCAGTTGCGCCCCATTAGTAAAGGAAATTGCTCCAGCTTCAAGCTGAATATTCCCAACATTACCCCTCGCTGGCTGTCTCTGAGGGCTGCCAATATTACTAAGGATTAAACTATTACTGGCAGAGATATTGTCTTGAGCCTGCACTAGTATATTACCTGCATTCCCTTGTCCAGCGTTGCTGGCGGCCAATATAGCACCATCGGTAAAAGAAACCGACCTCGCTGAGATTTGAATATCGCTACCATTACCTTTTCCAG
>CALMVQ010000176.1 GCA_937873135.1 uncultured Scytonema sp.
ATTCGCGAGATAGCATCGCGAATAATGTGTTTCTGCCAAATTGGGATGCTCCCTGATCTAGCAGAAGATTATTTGTTCAATGAGTATCTCGAAGAATGGCTGTTCTTACGAAGCCAAACAGATCTCGCAACCCTATCACAGAAAATAGTCAGTTCCTACGAGCAGGAAAGGCGTAGAGGCGTGGAGATGTTCGTGCGGGGATTGTGTGAACATCTAGGACGAGATCCCTATCCAAAAATCTTCTTTGAATTAATTGAGAAATCTGTTAATGAGATACCAATTGGATATCAAGATAGGATTGTCTTCAAAGTTGGAAACAATGGGCGTGGGTTTGCATGGGGAGAGGTGACTTGTGAAGGTAATATCCAACAAATTTTACTTATACCGGAAAAATTTGATTCTTTTAGTGAAACATTCGAGATAGAATTAGATACTCTTGAGGTCAAATCCGGAAATTACCTTGGATCTATAGTCATTCACCTAGAAGGGATCGCCGAAAAGATCCGCCTTCCTCTACACTACACAATTATACAACCTACAGTTTGTGTAGATACCAAACTAAACTTAGGAGTTCTTCCACATGGGAGACATTCCATCCCTGCCTCATTGAAAGTTAGCTGTCAACCCTCAAATGGGAGGATTAAGGGGACTGCTTCGACTAAGAGAACTGAACTCTCAATAAAGCCATCTAGTTTTGAAGCTTCATCCTTAGAATTCTCATTAACCGTAGATACAACATTGCTGGAAGCAGGTTCGTACCAGGATACAATTTCTCTACAAACCAACTTAGGCGACTATCAAATAAGCGTTTTATTTAGGAAACCCCTAAATTGGAACATCATAACAAAATTAACTGCTGGGATTAGTATCCTTACAGGATTATGTATGTATATCATCCGCTTCATCATCGTAAACTACTTATCAGTTGATTTAGATGATAGTTGGCTTTTGTCATATCCTCCGGAGGTTAGTCCTGCTTCATTTTTACAACTATTTTGTCCTTTTCTCATATTTTTGATACCAGAATTTCAATTAAAATTATCAATATTTGGATTGATAATTTTTTTAACTTTTTTGTATATATATCGCTCTAATTTATCGAATATTAAAGAAGTATTTACTGACAGAATATTAGAAAAATTAAATAATATAAATTTTATAGCTGATTATAGAGAGAGCTATGAATGGAATAATCGATGGGAGTACAGCCGCCATCGCTATTCTCGAATTGATATACTAAGAATAGCATTATTATTATTTATATTATTGCTTGTCATTATATTTATAATCAACTTGACCATCACAACCATTTTTGCATGGCTTGGCTCAAGCTTCATCCTCATTATTGACTTAACAGCATATTCATTTAAGTTGATTAGAATACAGCGACCTGTAGAGGGTTGGTTAATATTAGGTTGCTTAGCAGGGGGGGCTTTAGGACTAATTCAGGCATTTAAACGTATAAAACAGTATTCTTATTTATCTCAAGTTTATAAAATTGCTGCCGTTATAACTTTAAGCCTATTCTTAATTGGCTCTCAAACTGCTAAATATCAACCTCATGCAGACTGTTTTCCAAACATTATACTTAAAGATGATTTTACATATCCATCCCAAAAGTGGCACAAAGATGGTGAGGCAAGCATAAAAAATGGAGGTTTGTTCCATCCTGACTTGAAGAAGATTTCTATCAGGTCTATTTGGAATGATCCAAATCAAAAAATTACAAATATTGATTTCTCTACGGACGCTAAAAAAGAACATGGTCTCGGTAAGACTGGGTTCGGTCTAATAGTGGGATATAGCAAAAAAAACACATTTACTAGTGGAAAAAATTTTTATTACTTGCTAATCAATGGCGATGGTCAATTTGCGATGGGAAAATACTCAGAAAATAAAAATGGGGAGCAAAATATTAACTGGCAAAATTCTATTGCCATTAATCAAGGTGACCATAAACTGAATCGATTGAGAATTGTCTGCTACAAGCAAAAAGTGATTGGATGGATTAACAGTAAAAGGGTAAAAATGTTTGAAGACGACTCCTACACTTCCGGGCAAATAGGAGTTATATCATTACGAGGCGATAGTGATGGAGTCGCAGTATATTTCGATAATGTTATTGTAAAGACAAAGCCTGAATAAGATAGCGATGAGCGTCCTGAATTAGCTGCTGCTATGAAGAAGGTAGTAGCAAATACTAGCTCAGTTAGGTTTGATTCGATACAAAGCTTAAGCTAGTTAGTATGGGTTTGGTTCATCTACAAGGAAATGATGTCATGCTGCGTGGCGATTTATATCGTCAATGTTTCCGCAATCGCCCAAGAGTTAGCTAATGAAGACAACACCCAGCTCAACCTACGAATATCAAGTCGGGGGCAGTTTGCCAATTGATGCCCCCACTTATGTAAAGCGACAAGCAGATCAAGATTTATATGAGGCATTGAAAGCTGGGGAGTTTTGTTATGTGCTGAACTCGCGGCAAATGGGCAAGTCTAGCTTGCGGGTGCAAACGATGCGTCGGCTGCAAAATGAAGGCATTGCCTGTACTGCAATTGACTTGACAAAAATTGGTAGTCAGCACGTTACACCAGAACAGTGGTATGCGGGTGTAGTGCGAAGTTTAGTGAGTAGCTTTGAGCTTTCAGGAAAGTTTAATTTGCGGAGTTGGTGGCGCGATCGCGATCAGATTTCTCCTATACAGCGATTGAGTGAATTTATCGAAGAAGTTCTGCTTGTGGAGATTTCTCACGAGATTGTCATTTTTGTAGATGAAATTGATAGTGTTCTGAGCTTGAATTTTTCGATTGACGATTTTTTTGCTTCGGTTCGTGATTGCTATAACCAACGTGCTGATAAGCCAGAATACAGGCGTCTCACCTTCACGTTGTTAGGGGTGGCTACTCCCTCAGATTTGATTCAAGATAAAAATCGCACGCCGTTTAATATTGGTCGAGCCATTGAACTGAGTGGTTTTCATCTGTATGAAGCTGAGCCATTAGCCCAAGGATTAGTGGGGAAAGTTAGCAATCCTCAAGTAGTGCTGAGGGAGGTGTTGGCTTGGACAGGTGGACAACCATTTCTCACCCAGAAGCTTTGTAAACTTATCTCAATTGGGATAGAGGCGGCAGGAGTTGAGGAATTAGTGCGATCGCGTGTCATCGAAAATTGGGAATCTCAGGATGAGCCGGAGCATTTGAGGACAATACGCGATCAAATTTTGAGAAATAAAGAGCGTGCTGGTAGGTTGCTGGGTTTACATCAGCAAATTGTGCTGCAAAAAGAAGTGCCAGCTGATGACAGTCCCGAACAAATGGAATTACGGCTGACAGGATTAATAGTCAGACGTGAAGGGAAACTGACAATTTACAATCCCATTTATGCACTGGTTTTTAATCAATTTTGGGTTGATAAGGCTCTGGTGGAGCTTCGACCCTATGCAGAGGCACTAAACGCCTGGATATCTCATCATAATCAAGATGAGTCGCGTTTACTTCGCGGACAGGCGTTGCAAGATGCCATAGCATGGGCAACTGACAAAAATCTCAGCCAGCAAGACTATCAATTTTTAACTGCCAGCCAAGAACTTGATATGAAAGAAGCTCAAAAGGCTTTGGAAGCAAAAAAGCAAGCTTTAGAGGCAGAACAAGCAAGAAAGGCTTTAGAAACAGAAAAACGAGCTAATCGGATATTAGCAGAAGCTAACCAGCAAGCAAAGTGGACGATTCGCAGAGGATTAGCGGGATTAGCTGCCATTTCAGCTTTAGCAATTACAGTTGTGGTATGGGCAGGCATATCTAGCAAGGATGCAAGCCAAAATCTGGAAAAGGCAAACGCAAAAACTCTACAGGCTCAACGAGAAGTTCAGTTGGCACAGACAAGACTACAAAAAGTAAATGAAGATGCAACGCACAGAGTTCAAGATGCCAACCAACAAGTAGCCTATGCAAAGACAAAACTAGAACAGGCACACAAAAATGCTCAAGTAGCAAATGAGAACGAAAAGGCTGCAAAACAGCGACTACAGCAGGCAAACAAAGAAGTAGTTTTGGCGACGGCAAAACTTGAAAAAGCAGAGCAAGATGCTCAAACAGCCAATCAAAGAGAAAAGGTTGCTCAGGAGAAGGTTGAACAAGCAAACCAAAAAATAGCTCTTGCTCAGAAAAAACTACAAAGTGCACAGGATCTGACTAAAGTTGCAATTGCAACAAGAACCGCTGCTGAGCAGAGAGTTCAACAGGCAAACAAGGAAGTTACTGATGCCAATAAAGGGCGCGAACAGGCAAACCACGAAGTTCAAGATGTTTCGCGCTTAGCTGATCTGGGCGGAGAACTCTATAGGCAAAGTAAGCTTTCAGAGGCAGAACTAGCCTGGAAACTGGCGGCGCTGTCCTTTGAAATTCCAGAACATGGACTCAAACAAGCCTTTCTACTAAGTAATATATCTGTAGCTCATCAGCAACTTCAGCAGTTGCCCCAAGCCGAGAAAGCGAACGAGGACAGTCTAAACCTGTTACAGGCGCAGGAAGATACTAGGGCTTCTACCAAGCGATTACCAATTCTCGTCCAAGCTCTAACTACTAAAGGGAGTTTGCTCAAAGCCAAGAAGAATAACTCTGGAGCGTTAGTAGCTTACACCCAAGCGTTCAACATCCTTCAGTCTTTACACAGCAACTTTCCCATCAATCCAGGTCTGCAGATTGTATTGCAGTCCAGTCTAGAAGCTTTGCACCGGGGCTTAATCGGCTCGCTATTGGAATCGGAAAAACTTAGCCAAGAAAATCTTGGGAAAGCTCGTCAGATAATTGAATCTCTACAGTCAGTTGAACTGAATAATTTCTTTTCGACAGCATATTCAAATCCGAATTTAAACGCTAACCCCGTCAATATTGACAAAGTTGATCCCACAGCAGCAGTGATTTATCCGGTAGTTTTGTCTGATCGCTTGGAAGTCATTGTTTCATTACCTTCTTCATCATCCGCTCAAAAACAGAAGCCAACGCTACTTCATCACTCGATATCTGTCAACCAAGAGGATCTTAAAAAGACAATCATGGATATGCGGCAAAAGTTGGAAATTAGATCAACTTTTGATTTTTTGTCATCATCACAAAAAGTATATGACTGGATTATGCGACCGATAGAATCTGAATTGACAAAGCACCAAGTCAAAAACCTGGTGTTTGTCTTAGACAATCCACTGGGAAATATTCCTATGGAAGCATTGCATGACGGAAAGCAGTATTTGATTCAGAAGTATAACGTTTCTTTAACACCCGGTATAGAGCTATTAAACCCTCAACCCATAGCCCGCACTCAACTACGAATTCTTGCTGGTGGATTAAGCGAAGGCAGCAGTAATTTTCCGCCATTGCCTAATGTTAAAAACGAACTGGAGGCAATCAAGTTAAATTTTTCAAATACTCATGTGCTACTTAATCAGCAATTTACTAAAGAAGCAATTGAAAACGCTGTGAAGTCGTTGAATGTTAATGTGATTCACCTAGCAACTCACGGTATATTTAGCTCCAAGGCAGAAGAAACATACATTGTGACTTATAATGGCAAAGTCAATGTCAACGAGTTAAACGGCTTACTTAAAACCAGAGAAACTAATCAACGAGGTGCGATCGAGCTACTTGTTCTGAGTGCTTGCTCAACTGCTGCAGGAGATCAACGAGCTGCATTAGGAATTGCTGGAGTCGCTGTTCGATCTGGCGCACGCAGTACCTTGGCATCACTTTGGACAGTAGACGACGAAGCAACTTCTCAAATCATGGGTGAGTTCTACAAACAGTTAAACGAACCCAACATCTCGAAAACAGAAGCCTTGAAACGTGCCCAAGTTAAGATGTTACACAATCCTCTCTTCAAACATCCGCACTATTGGGCACCCTTTGTTCTGGTGGGTAATTGGCTCTAAGGGTATGAAATCAAGCGATCACTTAATTGATCAAAAGGGGGGCATTATGCAACTTCCTTGACGGATAATTCAATGCCGTCAACAATGGGTAGCGGTAACTTCCAAGAAAGCCGCAACAAAATCCACTCTTCCAAAACCTCAACCAATTCTTCACGGGTAGCTTCGAGAGTCTCCTTGTTAGCATAGACACCCTGTAAACCGGGAATCTCTCCATAAAAAGTTCCATAATCTGGCAAAATCTTATACTGAGCTTGACGCATTGCAGCTTGTATGTATTTTGTCAACATAGCAAGAGTTTCATAATTATCTAGAAACAGTTTAGCCAAATTAACAGCAATCTGCGAGCGATCACGTCCTCACCCCAAACAAGTGTGATCTCTCATTTAAACACTTTTTTAGCTGACTTGCAGCTATAATCTAAGGAAAGTTTTAGAGATATTACAATTATCATCCTGAAGACAGAACAATTTACAACAAACTCTCAAATCTAAAATTTTCGGTACGATAAAGTACACAAAAAGAACTTCTTCTGTATTTCCATTCACGAATCTATGCAACTAGAAGACTATTTTGATTTCTTCGCTCCTAACGATATTCGTCTCAAAGGTACTAGGGTAGGTATTGAAACCATCCTTTATGATTTCATCCATCGTGCCCGTACTCCCGAAGAAATTACTCAAACTTATCCATCTCTGACCTTAGAGCAAGTCTATGCCACGATTCTCTATTACTTACATAATAAAGAAGCTGTTAGCAAGTATTTAGCTGACTGGTTGGAGTGGAATCACCAGCAACTTAAAGCGCAACAACTTAACCCCTCATCCGCCGCGATTAGGATGAGCAAGCTAAGAGCAGAACAAAAAGCAAAAAATCAAGTCAATGATGCTCAAGTATCTGCTAGATGAAAATGTAGCTCCTAGTTATAAAATACAAATCAAGAGCCTTAATCCTAATCTAATTGTGTAGGTGGTTGGCGAACCAAGTACTCCCTTAAGAGGAACGTTAGACCCTGAAATTTTGGTTTGGTGTCAACGCCACTCATCCCTAATTTGCTGCTGATACTGTATAGGCTCTTGAGTAAGTTTAATTACACCCGCATACTTGTTTATATTAAACTCTTCTTTTTGTTGTAATTGATGAGCCTTTAATATTTCCTCAATTTTCTGCCAATCTTGATAATCAATTAATACAGCCACTGGACGCATTGCTTCATCTGTTACAATTTTTTTCTGAAAAGGTAACATGTTGTCTCCCCTTAATTTCTTACTTCTTGTTTAAATTCACACGCTAATTCCTTTGGCAAAACCATCACCCATTCAATGAAAAGAAATAAACATATTACTTTTATCTCAAGTCAAAATTCCACGACATTCACGTCCTGGTAACTTCTAGCTGCGCTATGAAACCTATTCTGGATTAAGACTATTTACGATTCTCTCTCAGATGTAGTCTCGTTAAGAATCTGCTGGAATTCTTCTATAGAACCAATGGTAATTGCATTTGTAAAGAGGGTTTCCAGCAAAGACTGCTCCTCAATACCATTGATGACTTCCACAACTGCCTCAGGCGCTACTCCAAACCGCGTCTGTAGGATTTTAATCACACCCTCTCTTGCCTTTTGGAGCATTCCTTCCTCGATGCCTTCTTCCTTTGCCAGCCGTTCAATACTAGTTACGTACCGCATTCTCTGTGCCTCCTCGGAACTTCTTACCTCTGCTTTAAAACTACGTGCTAACTCATCAGGCAAGACCATTATCCAGTCGATAAAGCGAAATAACCCCAGAACATCTTCCCGGCTATATCCTCGTTCAAATAGCCTTCTTACTAGGCTTAATTTCCACTGTAACCGACTTTCTGGATTTCGGTGCGTCGCCTTGGTTTTTAAGTGCGCCATCACAACTACATTAAAGGGATTATTGCTGTGTTCTAGGGTTTCCCACTGTGCCTCGTAGTCCAACAGTTTCGCTATGGGAAACTCTAAACTCACTCGACATCCCCCTAATACATACTCGTAACTTGAAGGACGCCAATTTACCTCTTCGTCCGCTAAAACTGCTAAGCTAATGACTTGCTTTTTATGGCGATCAAACAAACGGTAATTGTATGTGTACATCCGTTGGGCAAAATCTTTCTCATATTGTCCTTGGACTTCGACATGAACCAATACCCAGGCTTCTTCGCCATCAAGTAGCCAAACTTTAGCCACTTTATCAACCAAAAGTCGCCCAATTTCTGCATTCGGTTCTAGCTGTTGCAGTTCTTTGTCGAGAAATTCGGGACGGCGTGTCCAGTCAATGACAGCATAAGCGTTAGGGAAAAAGAATTCTAAAAACTGAGGAAAGAAACTTTCGATAATTTCTTTCCAAGGACTATCGTAATCTGTACGTTGTTCGGTCATACATCGATTCTGGCGTCAGCTTGCTTAAAACAAGAAGTAGCGTTGCGCCATGGGTAAAATCGTTGCAGGTTCGCAAGTTAGTAACTCTCCGTCTGCCCTGACTTCATAGGTTTCCGGATCGACTTCAATATGTGGAAGCGCATCGTTGAGCTTCATATCTCGCTTACTTAACTGGCGCGTTCCGGAAACTGTGATCGCTGTCTTATGCAAACCAAGCTGACTCGGAATTTCTCTTGTCTTAGCTGCTTGGGAGACAAAAGTTAACGAGGTGGCGTGACGCGCACCTGCAAAACTGCCAAACATTGGGCGCATATGCACTGGTTGTGGCGTAGGAATACTAGCATTAGCATCCCCCATCTGCGACCAAGCAATCATCCCCCCTTTAACGACGATCTCTGGCTTAACACCAAAAAATGCCGGACGCCACAAGCACAAATCTGCCAGTTTACCCTCTTCCACGGAACCTACGTACTGAGAAATACCATGAGTAATGGCTGGATTAATAGTGTACTTTGCTACATATCTTTTTGCCCGAAAATTATCATTATCCGTCACATTCGTTGCTAATCCTTTAGTCCCACGCTGCACTTTCATTTTATGTGCAGTTTGCCAAGTGCGAATAATCACCTCACCGACTCGTCCCATCGCTTGGGAATCGGAAGAAATCATGCTAAATGCGCCCAAGTCGTGCAAAATATCCTCAGCCGCGATTGTTTCCCGACGAATACGCGACTCAGCAAAAGCGACATCCTCTGCAATTCCTGGATCGAGGTGATGGCAAACCATTAGCATATCCAGATGTTCATCCAAGGTATTGAGGGTGTAAGGACGTGTGGGGTTAGTGGAAGATGGTAATACACAAGGCGTACCGCAAACTTTAATGATGTCTGGTGCGTGACCTCCGCCTGCGCCTTCGGTGTGGTATGTATGGATGACACGATTTTTGAAAGCGGCTATGGTATCTTCCACGAATCCGGCTTCATTCAAAGTATCGGTATGAATGGCTACCTGTACGTCATATTCATCAGCTACACTCAGACAGGTATCAATTGCTGCTGGCGTAGTGCCCCAGTCTTCGTGCAGTTTTAAGCCAATCGCACCCGCTTCCACTTGTTCTACAAGTCCTTGAGGTTGACCACTATTCCCTTTACCCAAAAATCCCAGGTTCACCGGGAAAGCATCAGCGGCTTGTAGCATTCGGTAAATATTCCAGGGTCCAGGCGTGCAAGTTGTTGCATTTGTACCTGCCGCAGGACCAGTACCCCCACCAATCATTGTGGTAACCCCAGATGCGATCGCCACTTCAATCTGTTGGGGACAGATAAAGTGAATGTGAGTGTCGATGCCGCCTGCAGTGAGAATCATTCCTTCTCCCGCAAGAACTTCGGTACCAGGACCTATAATAATATTTACGTTGTCTTGAATATAAGGATTTCCGGCTTTACCAATTTTGAAAATATTGCCGTCTTTAATACCAATATCAGCTTTGACAACACCCCACCAATCAAGAATTAAGGCGTTGGTAATGACTAGATCGACGGCACCATCGGCGTTAGAAATCGGGGACTGTCCCATGCCGTCGCGAATGACTTTACCGCCACCAAATTTTACTTCATCGCCGTAAGTTGTGAGGTCTTGTTCTACTTCTATAAATAATTCTGTATCTGCTAGTCGGACGCGATCGCCTACTGTCGGACCAAAGGTTTCTGCATAGGCGTGGCGATCCATTCTGTAACTCATGTTTACTCCTGAAGAATATTTAACCGCCAAGGACGCCAAGGACGCCAAGGGGAGAGAGTTTTTTTAAGGATCTAATTTTCCGTTGATTTTGGCGTTGAAGCCGTAGACTTGGCGAGTGCCGGCGAGGGGGACGAGAGTGACTTCTTTTTCGTCGCCTGGTTCAAAACGGACTGCGGTTCCTGCAGGAATATCGAGGCGCATTCCTCGCGCTTCTTCTCGCTCAAACTTTAATGCTGAGTTAACTTCATAGAAGTGAAAGTGGGAACCAATTTGTATTGGGCGATCGCCTGTATTTGACACCCGCAACTTCACAATAGGACGATCCGCATTTAACTCTATTTCCCCTTGCCGAACTATATATTCTCCTGGAATCATAACTTTGCGCCTTAGCTACGGACAGATTCTTCCCTTGGGAAACCCTCTGGAAGAACTGTCCTTGTCTTTGCGTGAGTTTTATCTAATCGGATTGTGTACTGTCACCAACTTCGTTCCATCCGGAAAAGTTGCTTCTACCTGCACGTCATGCACCATTTGTGGCACACCTTCCATCACATCATTCTCTGTTAACAGCGTTGTACCGTAACTCATTAACTCAGCGACTGTTTGCCCATCTCTTGCACCTTCTAAAATAGCAGCAGAAATATACGCCACCGCTTCTGGATAATTCAGTTTCAATCCTCTTTGCTTGCGCTTCTCTGCTAACAACGCAGCAGTGAAAATCAACAGTTTATCTTTCTCCTGCGGGGTGAGTTGCATGCTTTTTCTTCTTCCTCCCTTGCCCTTCCTTGCCTTTGCGGTTCAAATTAGCCAAACTCTCGGTACGCAATGAGAACGTACCAAAAACAATTGACGCAGTAACTGCCAAACACTAATAAACCAGTTTCTCACTTCTTGCGTCTGTGAACCACGATATCGACACAATAATCCATTTTCTAGACGAGTCACGCCTGCTTCTCCTTCCCCATGCCACAGTGAAAGTGCTTTTTCGACTATGGACGATGAAACCGATTGCCCAACCCAAACTAGACTACCGACAATTGGTTTTCCAAATAAGCCATGGGGACTGTGAAAAACCTCTTCGCTGCCTGGTAACCATTGCCGATCAATCCACAGAGGAACGCCTTGCTGCCAAATTTCGGTGTGCGATCGCCACTCTCCAAGTAAAAATTTTTCGCCTCTAGCGCTGCGACCAAATCGGGTAATTTCCCAGCCCAACCAGCAAGACCCCGTTGCTAATTCTACCCGTAAATCTTGTCGATAAATTGCACCGTTAAAAACTATTGTTTCTTGAGGTAACCACTCCAAACAAGCACCCTCCGCAACATGGACTTCGATGCTTTGTCTTGCTTGAGTGCCGTTACTCCGATAAATCTTACTTGCTGCTGCTGTCGTGATTAATGCTTGGGCATTGGGTTGGAGGTGAAAGTTGGACGAGAGGCGATCTCCACCCACGACTCCTCCTGCTGTGTGTAAAATCACGCTATGACAAACTTCTTGCCCTTCCGGATAAAATGGGCGTTGCACTTTTAGCGGTGCTTGATTTTGATTGTGAATGAGTGCTGTTTTACCTTGATTGTGGGCGTACACCAAGTTAAGTTTGCCATGCCAGTTAGATAATGGGACTTCTGCCAAAGTTTGACTCACCGCTTTTTCTATCGTTTTTTAGCTTAACTGAATGAGCGAACTAACCTTTATGATGCTGGTTCAGCAAGATGAACGCTAGTGCAGTAAGCTAAATACACAAAACCAAGGCGATCGCACTCGCCTTGATACAACTCTTGCAAACTCTCAATGAGTTGCTGCTGAGCCACTCCTTCACGAGGAATGTGGGAAGAACTCATTGCCCGACTAATAAGTCCAGTTAAATCTAACTTTTGGCTGTTGACAAAAATCAACGAGCGAATGTTAATAAAATGAGTCGTTGCGAGTAGTGGTTCCACCGACTTTATCCGTGACTCACCTGAATAGTTATTGGATGCTTCGCGTATCAACCGACTATATTGAGCAGTAAACTCGTCATCTTCATCCGGGTTGTTCCACACCAAGGCTAACCGTCCTGAGGATTTTAAAATGCGGCGGAATTCTGACAAGGTTGGTTCGGGTTTGAACCAGTGAAAGGCTTGAAAACAGGTGACTAAGTCAACTGATGTGTCAGGGATCTGAGTAGCTTCCGCCGTTCCATCGCGAAATTCCACACCTGGTGATAATTTCGCAGCTTCTCTCATCGCCGTGTTTGGTTCAATACCAATTACCCTCACTCCGCGTTCCGCTAACAACCGCGAAGAAATTCCCGTACCCGCACCAATATCTGCTGCTACAAGTTGTGAGGAGGGAGATAAGCCTGACAAAATAAAGTCAATTGCTGCACTTGGGTAGCTTGGTCGAGACTTCACATAATCCCCTGCTCTGTCAGAAAATCGAGTTAGCGGGTTGAGTGCTTGTAGGGATGTGGGTTCGGGGTTAGTTTGAGTCACCTTGGGTCTACTTGAGAGAATGTTTTATGATGAAGACAAAAGATTTTGCTACATTACTACTTTCAGTCCTGTTTTACCTTGTTTTTAAGTAAAGAATGGAAACAATAATTAACCTACATATTGAAAAATTACCAGAAGGCGTTTATTTAGCAACATCTGATGAGCTTCAAGGTTTAGTCGCCCAAGGACGAACAATTGCTGAAACCCTTGAGATTGCCCGTGATGTAGCACGCAAGCTCTTAGAAGCACAGTCTCAGGATCACCTACCAGATTATCTACAACCAGAGGGAACATTACGTGCAATTTTAAAGCAAGCGGGTATTGAGCCGGAAGAGTTTCTTAAGTATTCTTGAGAAAAATGTCGGTGTATTGCTCGTATCAGTTATAAAAATATATAGCAGTCCTAAATTACTTGTCATACACTCTCTTCTTCTTTCTTTTCTTGGCTTCCTTGGCGTCTTGGCGGTTTTTTCTAATTCATTTATTTATAGTACTAATTTTCTCTCGAATGATTTCGGATTGCTATATTTTTCTGTCTATTTAATGAAAAGGCGGGCTATTTGCCCGCCTTAATCTTATCTTAAGTTAGTAAATCTTAGTAATCGAAGTCGCCGCCGCCCATGCCAGCACCAGCGCCAGCAGCAGCATTATCTTTAGGCTCAGGCTTGTCAACCACGATACACTCGGTAGTCAACACCATACCAGCGATAGATGCAGCATTTTGCAGAGCGGAACGAGTTACTTTAGCAGGGTCAACAATACCAGCAGCCAATAAATCAACGAATTCATTGGTTGCAGCGTTGTAGCCAGTGTTGAAATCCTTCTCTTTCACTCGCTCAGCAATAACAGCACCATTCTGACCAGCATTTTCAGCAATCCGCTTTAGAGGAGCAGGTAAGGCACGAGCAACGATCAACGCACCAATCAACTCTTCATTCTTAAGATTGCTAGTTGCCCATGTTTCTAACTCAGGAGCCAAGTGAGCCAGAGTGGTACCACCACCAGGAACGATACCTTCTTCTACCGCAGCCTTGGTAGCGTTGATAGCGTCTTCCAGGCGCAGCTTCTTATCCTTCATTTCGGTTTCGGTTGCAGCACCCACCTTGATTACTGCAACACCGCCGGCTAACTTAGCCAGACGTTCTTGCAGCTTCTCTTTGTCGTAGGAAGATTCTGTTTCATCCATCTGACGGCGGATTTGTTCGCAACGAGCCTTAACATTGGCTTCGTTACCTTCCGCAACAATGGTGGTATTGTCCTTGGTGATGGTGATGCGGCGGGCTTTACCCAGCATATCCAGCTTGGTACTGTCCAGCTTCAAACCAGCATCTTCGGTGATTAATTGACCATCGGTGAGGACGGCAATATCTTCCAGCATTGCTTTGCGGCGATCGCCAAATCCAGGAGCCTTAACAGCAGCTACATTCAGTACACCGCGCAGGCGGTTCACAACCAAGGTTGCCAAAGCTTCTTTCTCGATGTCCTCGGCGATAATGACCAAAGGACGACCAGCACGAGCAACTTGCTCCAATACTGGTACGAGGTCTTGAACTAGAGCGATTTTCTTATCGGTCAACAGAATGAAAGGCTCGTCATAGACAGCTTCCATCCGCTCGGGATCGGTGGCGAAGTAAGGAGAGATGTAGCCTTTGTCAAAGCGCATCCCTTCTGTGATTTCCAACTCGGTGGTCATGGACTTCCCTTCTTCTAAGGAAATCACACCTTCTTTACCAACCTTATCCATTGCTTGGGCAATCATCTGACCGACTTCTTCGTCGTTACCAGATGAGATAGCGCCGACCTGAGCAATAGCTTTGGAATCTTCTACGGGACGAGCGTGTTCAGCAATTTTCTCTACCAAGAAGTTGATAGCTTTGTCAATACCACGCTTTAACTCAATGGCATTAGCACCTGCGGCAACGTTCCGCAAGCCTTCTTTCACCATTGCATGAGCCAAAACAGTAGCAGTTGTGGTGCCATCACCAGCCGCATCGTTGGTCTTAGATGCCGCTTGACGAATTAAAGCAACACCTGTGTTTTCAACATGGTCTTCTAATTCAATCTCTTTAGCAATGGTCACACCATCGTTAATGATTTGCGGTGCGCCAAATTTTTTCTCTAGCACCACGTTACGACCTTTAGGACCAAGGGTAACACCAACAGCCTCAGCCAAGATATCCATACCTCTTTCTAAGGCACGACGAGCGTTCTCGTTGTAGATAATGCGCTTTGCCATAGTTTTTGACGATTCTGTGAATTGGTAAGTGTTAATTGCTAATTGCTAATTGCTAATCGTTAACTAGTTCACGATTGCTAAAATGTCTTTTTCCGAAAGAAGTACGTACTCGTCGGTACCCAGTTTGATATCTGTTCCAGCGTACTTGGAGTAGAGAACTTTCTCTCCTACCTTCACTTCTAACGCCTGACGATTTCCGTCATCTTTGACCTTGCCTTCACCGACTGCAACCACTTCCCCTACTTGGGGCTTTTCTTTAGCTGTGTCTGGCAAATACAGACCGCCTGCGGTCTTTTCTTCAGAGGCACTCACTTTCACGAAGACGCGATCGCCTAAAGGTTTTACTGTCGAAACGCTTAGAGATACAGCTGCCATACAAAATTCTTGCCCTTTTAGCACTCTCAACTCCTGAGTGCTAATGTAACTAACAGCAGTGTGTGATGGCAACGTAATCTGTTGTACGGGTTCCCGAACTTAGTCCGCATTCTACCTGAGTAATAGTACTCAGTAGATTCCGCCTTCTCTTTTTGTTTCTAACGTTACGAATAATTTTATATAGTCAAGATTGTTTGCAAAGCTGAAAAATTCTTATGGAACTGTATTTGAGGATCTGCAATATACGTAACAATACAGTGATGAGGTCTAGCCTTAAAATGCCAAAGACTACCAAACATCCAGGGAGTAGAGCCACAAGTCATTGTAGAAAAACTTGATTGACTTGCAAAAACCAGAGCAACACGTTTTTATTTGTGCTAGACGGACACTTGCTATATGCAGCTCAAAACAAGCTAATCTGGAATCTTGGGAATACTTGAAAAAGACAATCAAAGACGCTCAACTCGATTTTTAAACAAGACAACGATCTCGTTGAATCTACAGGCTCAAAGCCAACTGCTTGCGAGTTTGTTGTTATGGACCGATAATGGTAGTTTACCCGGATGGGGTCTGGTATCGCCAAGCAACCCCGGAATTAATAGAATGGATGATCCAAGAACACTTGATAGGCAACAAGGTAGTACAAGAATATGCATTTTTAACTCATCCTTTGCCAGAAACTTCCCTAGTTTCTTGTGAACAACTGATAAAGGCTTAAAATCCAGAGGATATGGGAAAGCAGTAAGGAAATGAAAGTGCGGGTTGGTTTTTCATCAGGAGCATCTTAAGCCAATATTTGCTTGTTAACCTAAAGGATTATTATTTCTTGAGCGTTTTTTCACCCGCACTTTTCAAAGCGATATATAATAACGCATTATAAATACTGCTGCTCTACGTATCCTTACTGGACTTTTGCCATTGATGATATGGTATGTAGTTTCAAAGAAAGTGAGCGCGGCTTTTGAAACTTCCATGAACCAAAGGCAAGTTTAAGTGGGAAAAAAGTACAACATCTCAATAATCCACTATAAAGGATAACCATTCAAGACCTTGATGGACCGAAGCGCGACAAGTGCTACTGCTATGAAAGAACCCAGCATGAAAGAACACAAACGACTTCTGCTTATTGATGATGACCCTAACCTCATCTTGCTGGTGAAGGACTACTTAGAATTTCGCGGGTATGAAGTCATTACCGCCGAAAATGGTCGAGAAGCACTGGAAATTTTAGAGCAGGATGTTCCAGACATGATCATTTGTGACGTGATGATGCCAGAAATGGACGGATATACTTTTGTAGAACAAGTTCGGCAAAACGAACGTACAGGCTGGATTCCCGTTCTCTTCCTTTCTGCTAAGGGACAAAGTGCAGACCGAGTTAAAGGTTTGAACAAAGGTGCTGATGTCTATATGGTGAAGCCCTTTGAACCAGAGGAATTGGTAGCGCAAGTAGAATCTTCTCTCAAGCAAACCATTCGCTGGAAAGAACACCAATCAAAAGGAGGGGAAAACGGTTCCCGAATTCAGGTTCCCTTTGATGTGCAGTTAACCCCAACAGAACTGAAAGTCGTGCAGTTTGTGGCTAGGGGCTTAGCTAACAGGGAAATTGCTGAAGAATTAAATGTTAGTCAGCGCACGGTTGAAAGCCATGTGTCTAACATGTTGGGCAAAACTAATCTCCACAACCGCACCGAACTGGCGCGGTGGGCGATTGAAAATCAAATGGCATAAATACAGTCCTGAGTGCTGAGGAGCCAGCGCCGTGCTTTGGTTCCCAAAGTTGAGGCGACTGGCGTTGCTGAGTGCTGAGTTGTCGAAAGTTTTGAATTAAAAACTTTCGACAACTCAGTACTCAGACTTCTTGCAACTCGCTCAGGACTCAGGACTCAGGACTCAGGACTGTATTTACCATCCATCTTCTTCACTGGTGGAGAAGTGCCAAATTTCCAAATTCAGTTCATCTAGGTAGATTAAGGCGCTTTCAATATTAGAGGCTGTTCCTCGTAGTTCCAACTCAAAGCAACCACCAGAAGGCAAGTTGGCACTAAGTCTTGCAGCAGTAATATTGACTGTAACTTCATAGTGAGAAACTAGTCGTGAAATGACTGGTTCGCCATGCAAATTCTTGGGAATGCAAACTCGGATGCGAGTTTGTGTATGTCGATTATCTCGCTGGGTAGTAGATTTAACCCGTTTACTTGGAATTGTCATATTTTTTTAAGTACGGTGTACTTATCAAGATGCCGTACTTTACTTAAAAATTAACATGGTTGATGGCGTTTTGCAATTGATAGGACTCAGCTTTAGACTTGCTTTTGTCTGGGTTCTACAAACTCACGTCTTAGAAAAAACGCAGAATATAACTGCTTCAAGGATCTCACCAACGAGTCAAATCACGCGTGCATCTATTGTTTTTAAAGGGAGATGAGTTCTTTTCATAAAAGTACCTTCACTCTGGGCTATTTTTTCTCAGGAGTGGTTGGTCGTTGTGCAGGGCGAATTGATACCGGGATTGTTTGGCTACCACGCTGGACTGTGAATGATAGAGATTCACCGATGCGGCTGTTAGCAACAAGTTGTGCAACTTGTTCGGCTGTGGTAACTTGCTGTCCCGAAACTTTGGCAATCAAATCTCCCTGCTGTAAACCCGAGTACATGCTGCTGGGGTATCGGGAAGAACACTCCAGATCAAAACTCCTTCAGTTTCAGGGACTTTGAAGCCGATATTAGGCTTTAAGTTCATTTGTTGAGCAGTTTTAGGAGTCAGCGTCACCATTTGAATTCCTAAGTAGGGACGTTGTGTTTGTTGAGAAGGTACTGGTTTAGCAGTTGTATGAGGAGTCGGAGATGTTAATTGCGGGCTGGGACTTTCCGCGATCGCCGCCGTCGTTACTGCGCTTAACCCAGATGTCAGGAAAAAAGCTGTAGGTAAGATCGAGACAAGCTTCATAATATTGCTTGACCTTAAAAAAATCTCAGGTGTCAATCTAAATGTTGGCTCTCCATTAGGAAAGCGCGAGAGCGGTTTCACTTTTAGCAACATCAAATTTATCTCAAGTTGCAACTGTTAACCTTGAAAAAGAAATCAGTTTTTAGACGTGAGAGATGCAATTGTGACTGCGTCTTGAGAACTACCCCACGCATGAATTGGTGAGAACCCTTTTCTTATGTACAGATTTCTTATCGAAAAAATGGGTTTGAAACCCCGTTCTAGAAGGACGGCTTTTCTTCGACGTGAATAATGAGATTGTGGTATATTAAAAGAGTCAGACAAGACGTTAAAACCTACTTCCGGACTGGAAGAAAGTCACGCCCGAAAACCTTGAGGAGACATCAATACGCCTTTTAAGGCAAACGTATTGAGCCGCGCGTACCTGAATAGTCAGGATATTAAGACTGAAAGGTCTTAATAATCTCCGCTCCTTTAGGACGGAGAGTGTCAAGTACAGAACTCATGTGTTGACGTTATGAAATTCTGAGTTATGACTCAACACCGAGATCCGAGATTAAAACTCAGCATTCTGCGGTGTGCGTGGAAAGGGAATCACATCGCGGATATTTCCCATCCCTGTCATAAATTGCACGAGTCGTTCAAAACCCAGTCCAAAACCTGCATGGGGAACAGTACCATAGCGACGCAAATCGAGGTACCACCACAAATCTTCTGTCTTCAAACCTTGAGATGTGATGCGGCGTTCGAGCACTTCAAGACGTTCTTCGCGCTGGGAACCACCAATAATTTCACCAATCTTGGGCGCGAGAATATCCATTGCGCGGACAGTGTTTTCATCGTCGTTCAAGCGCATGTAAAACGCTTTGATTTGGGCTGGATAATCAGTGACGATCACAGGCTTGTGGAAAAGTTGTTCGCAAAGATAGCGTTCGTGTTCTGACTGCAAGTCTAAACCCCAACTCACTGGATATTCAAACTTGACGTTGGCTTTTTCCAATAGGGCGATCGCCTTGGTGTAAGTTATGCGCTCGAATTGATTGTTGATAATGTTCTCCGCTGTGGCCAGTACCGTATTATCAATCCGCTGATTAAAAAATTCCAGATCTTCCGAGCAAGTTTCCATCACATATTGGAAAATGTACTTGAGAAACGCTTCGGCTAAATCCATATTTCCTTGAAGATTGCAGAACGCCATTTCTGGTTCTACCATCCAAAATTCTGCTAAGTGGCGGGAGGTGTTAGAGTTTTCAGCACGAAAGGTAGGACCAAAAGTGTAGACGTTACCAAACGCCATTGCCATGACTTCTGCTTCTAACTGACCGCTCACTGTCAAATATGTTGGTCTACCAAAAAAGTCTTTACTATAATCTACAGCTTGGGTTTCCGTGTGCGGAACATCTTTGAGATTTAAACTGGTCACACAGAACAGTTCCCCTGCACCTTCACAGTCACTAGCGGTGATAATGGGAGTCTGCACCCACAAAAAGCCTCTTTCTTGGAAGAATTGGTGGATTGCGTTTGCACAGGCGTTTCTGAGGCGAAAAACTGCACCAAAGGAATTGGTACGCGATCGCAAATGTCCAATCGTTCGCAAAAACTCAAAGGAATGGCGTTTCTTTTGTAGGGGGTAAGTTTCAGGATCGGCTTCTCCGCAAACTTTCACCTTTTCTGCTTTCAACTCAACTCGTTGTCCTTTACCAACAGAGGCCACCAGTACCCCAGCCACTTCCACAGAAGCACCTGTATTGAGTTTTTTCAAGATCTTGTCGTATTCTGGCAAATCCTGATCGAGGATAACCTGCAAATTAGCCAAGGATGAGCCGTCGTTAACTTCAATAAAAGTAAAATCTTTTAACTCCCGTTTCGTGCGAACCCAGCCTTGAACTATCAGCGACTCATCAGGTTGACCACTCCGCAATATTTCTACAATCCGTCGATTTACCATACTATCCAGCACTAGACTTTAATATCCAGCCTATGATAACGCCCAATCCGCCAAAACGGACGGCTTGCCAGAAAGGTTCCTTAAGGCTTCCCCAAGAAAATAACTGACTTTCTAGGTTCAGTTCTAGCACTTCTAACTGCTGTTTAATTTGCCTGAGTTCCGCATTAATTTCTGGAGTCTGGTATTTCTTCTGCTGATTGAGTTGTTTGCGGCGCTGTTGTAATTCTGCTTGAGATGACTTGTCACGTTGTACTTGAGTGTAGCGTTCTTTCAATGTGACAAGCGATCGCTCTACAAGCAAAAATTCTTGCTCAAAATCTCTGTCAAGATTTTCCCCTGGTTCTTTTGATGAATTGCTCGGATTTTGCGGCGGCTTCATTTTTAAGTAGTACAGTAAGATTAAAGGCTTTTAGCACTCCCCAAAGGCGCTATAGCTATGTCAACGTTATTTTTCCCTCTAGTTATGTCTCAATCAACTCAAGCGCCTAAAATCAGTCAAATGAGTGAATTTAGTACTATAGAATTAGCCCAAGCTCTTATAGAGAGGTTGAGCATCTCTCCCAACGATTGGCATCGCCTCAAGTCTAACCGCAAAGTTCGCGCTAGCGAGCAAACCGCAGCGGCGCTTGTGTTTCTTCTCAAAGATGAACCACTTGAAGCCTTACAAAGACTTCAACAAGCAACTGGTTGGTTAGACCGTTCTCTTTGTGCACCACCCTGCCCGACTCATGGACACAAGGGGGAGTAGGAATTGTGAGTTGTTCGTTGTCAAAAACTCCTCCTATCACCCCCCTAATTAGCGTCTTAAAGCTAATCTAGGTCGATTCTCTAATTGTTTACATAGCCTTAATTCTGTACCTCTTCTATTCCACTCAACCCGATCAAAGATTTGGTGGAGAATACACAAACCACGGCCGCTTTCTGCTTCATCCGGCGGTAAATATTCTGTTGGATCTGGATCTCCTTCTGAAGTTGAGCGATTAAAACCGCCACCTTGGTCTGATATTATCCACCAATATTGAGTATCTATTAAAGAGAAACGAACTATGACTCTTTTACCTGGATCGAGATTATTACCGTGTTTAGCTGCGTTAACTAAGGCTTCTTGAAGTCCTAGCCGCAGTTCGGCTTGCAATTTCAGTGGAATCTCTGCCAACAGTAAGTCTAAGATTGGACAGAGATATAGAGTTGAGGCAAAAGTAATTGTGCCCCAATTACGTGTAACTGGACGGAGGGAAATAGTTATCACAAGAGAAACCCCATAGCTTCCGCACGTTAGCTAGGCATCAGTTTGCTGTAACAGGCACCCTGCGAAGAATTGAGGTGGTCGTGTTGCCTTCAAACTTGCGTCTTCAGATGTAAGCATTCTTCTATTGTGCCGTCATTGATCAACCAGAAAGTCTTAGCAGTATACTTTTTTTGCTACTGCTGAACCCTTACAAGTCATGCTTGGGCACCATTGTTCCAAATCGTAGAGCTAATTGCTTACTTTAAGAACTAGATTTTCAAAATGTTAAGGAGCATCGACTTTAACTTTATAATATCGAATTGCTTCCATATAACTTAGATTCAATGAAGCTACTATAGCAATTAGCAACTAAGAAGATGCTTTCAATTTAAAAGAGTATTTTCATACTCTTTCTTGTACTAATTTGCTAATCGAGAAACTCAATAAATATATTTGAGCAACCCATGCAACTTCAATTGTTTACTTAATAGGGAACTATACTTTTATCTTAAATCAATTTTAGCATTTTTACTATGTGTTCGACTAGAAATTTTTGGGTTGAGTTTTTATAAACGACTGATACTCGCTGTGTTGAGTTCGTAGTAAGGACGAGAGCTAAAAGCAATTGACTTCTCCAACACAATTGGAGAAGAAGTCTCAAACCTTTGTCAATACGGCGATGTCCCCTCGCTTCGGTGTTCACAGACGACGTTCCAGAAAAGCTGCGGCTTCAACATGAGCTGTTTGGGGGAAAAAATCAGCAGGCTGTACCCGTGTGATACTATATACTCCGTTTTCACAAAGTAATTTTAAGTCACGGGCAAGGGTGGCAACTTTACAACTCACGTAAACGATTTTCTGCGGAAGTGATCGCAATAAAGTTTCGATGACGACGCGATCGCAACCCTTACGAGGTGGATCTAGCAAAACAATATCCGGCACTATTTCCATCTGAGGTAGTAACTTTTCCACCGGCCCAGTCATAAAATTTACATTATTAATCTGATTATTTTGAGCATTTAAAATCGCCAGTTCCACTGCTTCTGGTTGCAGTTCTAACCCTGTGGCTTGCCTGACTTGTTTCGCCAGTGGTAAAGTTAACGTCCCAATTCCACAGTAAGTATCAAGGAGTACTTCACTCCCAAGTAAATTCAGTTCTGACTGAATGACCTCTAATAATGCCTCTGCTGTCTCTGTATAAACTTGGAAAAACGTATCTGAGCCCACCTGAAATTCCAGTCCGGCAAATTTTTCTCGCAGGTAGGGAAGTCCGGCAATGCAACGTGTTTGGGAACCAAAAATAGTATTGGTAAGCTCCTGATTGCGGTTTAAAGACACTCCTACCAAGTGGGGGTAGCGATTTAACCACTCTTGTGCTTGGTCTTGAATCCTAGGTAAATTCCAGTCCTTTACAACCAACGTCAGCAACATTTCCCCAGTGCGGCGACCAATGCGTAAGCTGAGATGGCGTACATCACCTGTGTGACGCTGTTCGTTGTAAATTTGCCAACCTCGCTTTTGGATATCTTGCTTGACTTCTAAAAGGAGTGGATTTAATCGTTGGTCTTGCACTGGACATTGATTTAAGTTAATTAATTGGTGGCTGCCTTTTTGGTAGTAACCTGCTTGAACCTGTCCAGTGCGAGATCTGCCTAGAGGATAAGTGGCTTTGTTCCGATAGCCCAAAGGTGAGAAAGCTGCTAATACCGGATCTACTGGTGGTGCAACAAAACCACCAATGCGTTCCAAAGCTTGAACAACTTGATTGCGCTTAGCTTCTAGCTGGTACTCATAATCAATATGTTGCCACTGGCAACCACCACACTTATCAGCCACAATACAACTAGGTTGAATGCGATGGGGAGAGGGTTGTAACAGTTGTTGTCGTTTGCCTTGGGCGTATTTAGGTTTGACATGTACCAGACGAACAAGAACGCGATCGCCAGGTACAGTATCAGGTACAAAAACTACCAAGTCATCCGAACGTCCTACGCCATCTCCAGTGTCACTCAAGTCTGTAACTGTGACTTCAGTCAAGTCACCCTGTTGCCATGTTTTTATCGTCATTTGTCATGCATTACTTAGAGAGTAGACAGTCGGCACGTAGTGAGTCCAGTCAGAAACCTACAGGTTCGTGGTTAACAATCAACAACTGACAATTAACAACAGAAACCTTTTAACCACTAACGACCAACATCTCTCCTATACCTCTTCACTTGTGTACTCAAGACTCGTTAAACTAGCAATTAATAATTTATATTTTTGCGACAATCATGACTGTAGTAAGCCAAGTCATTCTCCAAGCCGACGACCAACTGCGTTATCCCAGCAGTGGCGAACTCAAGAATATCAAAGATTTTTTGCAAACCGGCACACAAAGGATACGAATTGCCTCAACCCTAGCTGAAAATGAAAAAAAGTTAGTTCAGGAAGCTACTAAACAGCTTTGGCAGAAGCGTCCCGACTTTATCGCGCCAGGAGGTAATGCTTACGGTGAACGTCAGCGTGCTTTGTGCGTCCGCGACTACGGTTGGTACCTGCGCCTAATTACCTACGGTGTGCTTGCCGGAGACAAAGATCCAATTGAAAAAATTGGTTTGATTGGTGTGCGGGAAATGTACAACTCACTTGGCGTTCCTGTACCTGGAATGGTAGAAGCCATCAACTGTTTGAAAAAAGCCTCCCTTGACTTACTGAGTGCGGAAGATGCATCTGCTGCAGCACCTTACTTTGATTACGTCATTCAAGCAATGTCTTGATATAAAGCATCTGCTGTATCAGAATCCGGTTCCATCTGCTAAAGTGAGTGCAAAATATTAGCACTTAACAACAATAGTAGTATAGTCTATTATACCTTCCCCACACTTGGTAGTGCCTCTCTTGAATTGCTGTCAGGGTACCAACAAATTGTGGGGAAATTTTATTAGGTAATGAGGAAGTCGTTAAGCTTAATGCCCTTTGTCCCGACTATGATGCAGTACATATGTCGCGCCAAGCAACTTGAGGTTACATACCCCGGAGAACCACTCCTTAAAGCCATTAACAAAACGCCAACAGTCTTTTAGGCTGTCGGCGGTTAGTGTGTTCCCTATTAATGACTCGGCTAGAGTTCAATTGTTTACAATCATCTCAATACGTCTATTACATGCATACGATCTTTATCATGAACGCCCGTGATTGTTATCACAACATTACTTCAGTAAAACTGTAGGTGTTAGAGTTCTTTGCTTTTCCGCCTCGGTGTATTTATGCATGTTATTAAGTTTTTGACTGTAACGCAGATGACAAATTTTGAAGTTATAGAGCAATTCGTGCTTACGAACGTACAACGAATGCCTTGTGAATGTTGAGTGTCAAGTGTCAAGAGCAACGACGATTTTTTCAAATTTCATATCATGTCCGCCTAATTGCCCATTATAAAAACCTCTCCCTTGTCTCCAACGAGAGCGCATCCATCTTAATGATGGGTATTCGACAGGACACACTATCAAACAATCAAAAAAGATTGCTGTAGAGAAATTAACTAGACGTGAATGAGCAAGGACACTCCTACCGCTTCGATTGTGATACTTACTTAATGCAGTGCTTTGAAAAAAATTCCGGATATTTTTAGTGCTTTGGCACTTGCCTGGAAATAAAATACCAAAGAGTGACGCTCGTTCCGAAGCTACGAACGTCGTTCGCCCTTGGGTCTTTATTTGGGAGAAGATATCGCTCCGCTCGGAGCGCCCTTGGCGTCTAGAAAGAGTGAGAGGACTCGCTCTTTAGACATAAGCAATCTAAGGCGCTTATTTCATGAAGAAATTAGTAAAATAATTATCTGTCCCCTTGGTGCATTACTGCCATGACTGCCACCTCCCAATCTCCCTTTTCATCTACAGAAATTGCTGCGGAAGGTTTGAAAAAAGAAGAATATGAAGAAATTGTTCGCAGACTGGGGCGTCATCCCAACAAAGCCGAACTAGGAATGTTTGGGGTCATGTGGTCAGAGCATTGCTGCTACAAAAATTCCCGACCTTTGCTCAAACAATTTCCGACGAAAGGCGATCGCGTTGTCTTGGGACCGGGGGAAAATGCTGGTGTTGTAGACTTGGGCAATGGAGTACAGCTGGCATTTAAGATTGAATCTCATAACCATCCTTCAGCTATCGAACCCTTCCAAGGAGCCGCGACGGGAGTCGGAGGTATTCTCCGAGATATCTTTACAATGGGTGCGCGTCCCATAGCTATATTAAACTCCTTACGCTTCGGTTCTCTGGAAGATCCTAAAACCCAACGGCTCTTTAGCGGTGTAGTTGCAGGAATTGCTCACTATGGTAATTGCGTTGGCGTACCCACTATTGGTGGTGAAGTTTACTTTGATCCAGCTTATTCCGGCAACCCCTTAGTGAACGTGATGGCGCTGGGATTGATGGAAACACCTGAAATTGTTAAATCAGGCGCATCTGGTATTGGAAATCCCGTGCTGTATGTTGGTTCTACCACTGGACGCGATGGTATGGGAGGGGCAAGTTTTGCCAGTGCGGAATTGAGCAATGAATCGGTAGATAACCGTCCGGCAGTGCAGGTAGGGGATCCATTTCTAGAAAAGTCGTTAATTGAAGCTTGTTTGGAGGCGTTTAAAACAGGTGCTGTGGTAGCAGCGCAGGATATGGGAGCAGCTGGTATTACCTGTTCTACGTCTGAAATGGCAGCGAAAGGCGGCGTGGGAATTGAACTGGATTTAGATAAGATTCCTGTTAGAGAAACGGGGATGGTTCCTTATGAATATCTCCTTTCTGAATCTCAAGAAAGAATGCTGTTTGTTGCCCAAAAGGAACGCGAACAAGAGTTAATCGATATTTTCCATCGGTGGGGGCTTCAAGCCACTTTAGCAGGTACTGTCATTGCCGAACCTATCGTGCGGATTCTGTTTCAAGGTGAAGTCGCCGCAGAAATCCCTGCCGACGCTTTAGCAGAAAATACGCCGTTGTATCATCGTGAAGTTTTGACAAAAGCTCCGGAATATGCACTTAAAGCTTGGGAATGGGCGTCTGATTCTCTGCCTTTAAGCACAATTGCTGGCATTGAAATTCAAGGACACATGCACAGTTGGAACGACATTCTGTTAACTTTGCTTGATACTCCTACTATTGCTTCTAAGCGTTGGGTTTATCGTCAATATGACCATCAAGTGCAAAACAATACTGTTATTTTACCTGGTGGAGCAGATGCGGCAGTCGTAAGGTTGCGTCCCCAAGAAAAGATGGGATTAGGACGCAAGGGGGAACACTTAGAGCAGGAGGAGAAATTCTTTAATCCAAAATCGGCAGTTGCGGCTACAGTCGATTGCAATCCTCGGTATGTTTACCTCGATCCCTATGAGGGAGCCAAGGCAGTTGTGGCAGAAGCAGCTCGCAATCTCAGCTGTGTCGGTGCTGAACCAATAGCTGTGACGGATAACCTCAATTTCGCCAATCCAGAAAAACCTATTGGTTACTGGCAATTAGCCGAAGCTTGTCGCGGTTTGGCTGTTGGTTGTCGAGAATTGGCAACTCCTGTGACTGGCGGGAATGTCTCCCTTTACAACGAAAGTCTCGATCCAAATGGGAATCCACAACCAATTTATCCAACTCCAGTTGTGGGTATGGTTGGGTTGATTCCCGATATCACTAAAATTTGTGGTCAAGCTTGGCTTGCAGAGGGTGATGTTATTTATCTTCTCGGATTGCCTCTTGAATCCGAAATCCAAAATCCATCTGGGAAAGTTGAGTACAGAGAGTTTCCCTCCAAGCCACTTTCCGCACAATCCAAAATCACTTTAGGTGGTTCGGAATATTTAGCAACTATCCACGGCACGATCGCAGGCAAACCGCCAGTAGTGGATTTTGAATTAGAACGCCGGGTGCAGCATGTTTGCCGCGAGGGCATTCGTCAAGGTTGGATACGTTCGGCTCATGATTGTGCTGAGGGTGGAGTCGCTGTATGTGTGGCAGAATGTTGCATCAGCAGCCATCTCGGGGCAGAAATCACATTGGAATTAGCATCCTCGCCTCGCTGGGATGAAGTGCTTTTTGGCGAAGGCGGCGCAAGAATTTTAGTTTCTGTGGATTTAGCACAACAAGGCATTTGGGAATCTTATTTACAGGAAAATTTAGGTCAAGATTGGCAAAAACTGGGCAAGGTAGGGAACTCCGAAATTGGTTTACGGGTTTTAACTGCTGATAATCAAACCTTAATTCAGGTTAGCATTGAAGATATCAGCGATGGCTACTTCAATGCTATTGAAAAGCGTTTAGCTGTTCACAATACCATGGACGCTAGTTAGGAGTTTTAAATTCCTTATCCCCTGTACGGGCTTTCTTTAACTAGATAATCTACCTGTACAAAAGAAAATTAATTGGTAAAACCTACCGCTACTTCTCACTAATAATTGCGATACTGTATTTATTGAGATGGTTAAAAATTTATTAAGAATTGTCTAACTATCCATATACAGAAAAAGAGTGACTTGACACCCTCATCAGGAGCAAAACTACCATGATTCCTTATAGTCCCGACATATTGGATGATGGCTACACAAGAGTGCATGACATCACCAATGTAGGTGGAGATGGTCTGGACAAACCAGAAGAAGCTTGCGGCGTTTTTGGAATCTACGCACCAGGTCAAGATGTTGCCAAACTTGCTTACTTTGGATTGTATGCTCTTCAGCATCGGGGTCAAGAATCAGCTGGTATTGCTACCTTTGAAGGCACACACCTACACCTACACAAAGACATGGGCTTGGTTTCTCAAGTTTTTAACGAAACAATCTTGAACCATTTGCCCGGTACAATTGCTGTTGGTCACACTCGTTATTCAACGACTGGTTCCAGTCGCAAAGTTAATGCCCAACCGGGTGTCTTGAGAACCCGCCTAGGAATAATTGCATTAGCACATAATGGAAATTTAGTCAATACAGTGCAGTTACGAGATGAGCTGGTTAAGCAAAAATGCAACTTAGTGACGACAACTGATTCAGAAATGATCGCATTTGCGATCGCCCAAGAAATCAATGCAGGTGCAGACTGGCTATCAGGCTGCTCTCAGGCATTTCAGCGCTGTTCGGGAGCCTTCAGTTTGGTGATTGGCACTCCTGATGGTATCATAGGTAGCCGCGACCCTAATGGCATTCGCCCCCTTGTGATTGGCACTATGGGTAACAATCCTGTGCGTTACGTTCTTGCCTCTGAAACTTGCGGTTTAGACATCATTGGTGCTGAATATTTGCGGGATGTAGAACCAGGAGAATTAGTTTGGATTACAGAAGAAGGATTGGCTTCCTTCCACTGGAGTCAAAAGCCTCACCGGAAGTTGTGTATCTTTGAGATGATTTACTTTGCTCGCCCTGATAGCCAAATGTGCAACGATAGTCTGTACAGTTACCGATTGCGATTGGGGCGAAAACTGGCTGAGGAATCTCCTACTGATGCGGATATTGTTTTTGGGGTTCCCGATTCTGGTATTCCCGCAGCCATAGGCTTTTCCCAAACCTCTGGGATTTCTTACAGTGAAGGGTTGATTAAAAATCGTTACGTAGGGCGTACCTTTATTCAGCCTACACAAACTATGCGTGAGATAGGCATTCGCGTGAAACTAAATCCTCTAAAGGATGTGTTATGCGGCAAACGAGTGGTGATTGTTGATGACTCGATTGTTCGGGGGACGACTAGCCGCAAATTAGTGAAAACTATCCGTGAGGCAGGTGCTTTGGAAGTGCATATGCGAATTTCTTCTCCCCCAGTCACCCACCCCTGCTTCTATGGCATTGATACTGATACTCAAGATCAACTGATTGCTGCCACTAAGTCAGTAGAGGAGATTGCTCAGCAACTAGAAGTAGACTCTCTTGCTTATCTTAGTTGGAAGGGAATGTTGGAAGCAACAGGAGAAGATCCTCAAAGCTTCTGTTCGGCCTGCTTTACAGGAGATTATCCTGTTCCCGTTCCTGAATTAGTAAAGCGTTCTAAGTTGATGTTAGAAAAAGCTACAGTGTAGCGTGGGATTGTGTTAGTAGTTAGGAGTTATGAGTAAATGACAACCGACTCAAGCGCACCCCGTGCAAGTGGGTGGGAGACAACTAACTCTTAACTCCTAATTACTAATTTAAACTTTCCAAACTAATGCGAGGATCGGCAGCTTTTAGCATTAAATCTGCTAGCAAGTTGCCGACACTCAGGAGTACGGCACTCATGACTAAGCTTGCGAGTACTAAATATTGGTCTTTAGCTGTCACTGCTTGTAAAGTTAATCTTCCCAAACCGGGCCAGTTAAAGAAAAATTCGGCAATGAAAGCACCACCTAGTAAACTTGCCAACTCAAACCCCAATAAGGTAATCAAGGGGTTTATCGCATTGCGGAGGGCATGAACGTAGATCACGCGGTTTTCAGGCAGTCCTTTAGCACGCGCTGTTTGGATATAATCTTGACGCAAGACATCCAACAATTCACCGCGAGTAATGCGCTGTAAACCAGCAAAGCTTGTAACACTTAAGGCGACAGTGGGTAAAATCATGTGCCAGCCAGTATCGAGGATTTTCCCGAACCACGTCAGTTCATCGTAATCGATACTCGTCTTACCACCCACTGGGAAAAGAGGAGTTGTTATTTGGGCAAAAATGAGCAGTAATAGGGCAGTGATGAAACTGGGAAATCCCTGACCAGTATAGCTAATAACCTGCAAAACCCGGTCAGTCCAGCGATTTTGCTTGACAGCAGCAATGATACCCAAAGGGATAGCGATCGCCCAAGTCACAACTAATGAAGCGATCGCTAATAGTAAAGTTGCTGGTATTCGTTCCCATAACAGCGATGCGACAGATCGCTGGTAAACAAAACTCGTACCGAAATCTCCATTTGTTAAGATTCGCCACAGCCACAGTCCATACTGTATGTGCCAAGGCTTATCTAGACCAAACTGGCGCTTGAGTTCATCAATTCGTTCTGGAGAAATTTTGGGATTTTGCCGTAGTGTATCTACGTAATCCCCTGGAGCCAATTTCATAATAAAAAACGACAGTGCTGATGCTAACAAGATAGTCAATAGCGCCTGCAATAGACGTTTTATAATATAAATAAAAGTTTCGTTCGTGACCAGTTTGCCCAACCAATCCCGACTAGCCTCCAAGGAAATTTTCGTCGTAGTCATTTGAAAAGTGTCCTCTGTCCTTTTTTGTTAAAAGTTAGTTGTTAGTTGTTAGGTGTTGGTTGTAGTTTACTCATCTTGCCCGTAACGGCTGCTTAAAACAAGTTCAAGCCATCGGGTCAGCTAGGGCTTCAAGGTTTGGAGTCGAAACTCCAAGACCCGAAGCCCATGAATTTAATTCAGGGGTGCTGACGACTACTATTTGCTATCCACATGCCGACTAACGACTAACTAGTAACTAATATTCTACAAGGCTGATAATCGGCACATCTGGCAGATTTTTTCGTCCTTGTAGATCCCGTAGCTCGATAATAAAGCCAAACCCTATTAGTTCTCCGCCTATTTTCTGCACAAGTTGTGCTGTAGCACCCGCCGTTCCTCCTGTAGCAATTAAATCATCTACAATTAAGACTCGGTTACCTGAATGGAAAGCGTCCTGATGAACTTCCAAACAGTCTGTACCATATTCCAGTGCATATTCAATTGAGTGAACTGCTCCTGGTAACTTACCGCGCTTGCGGACAGGAATAAAACCAGTTTCTAATTTATAAGCCAGCAGCGAGCCAAAAATGAAGCCCCGCGACTCCATTCCCAGAATGTATTCTGCTCTCAAATCGGCTTCAATAAATTTTTGGGCAAACAAGTCGATAGTGTAGTGCAGTCCTTGGGGATCGCGCAGCAGCGTAGTGATATCCCGAAAGACAATTCCAGGTTGAGGAAAATCTGGAATATCACGAATCAGTGACTTCAAATCCATATAAAACTTCAGATTACTAGGGATGAGGGTGAGAAAATGTCAAATTGACTGTTAAGAGCGTCCATGGAGATACCATTCATGCACAGCCAGAAAGCATAGTACCGCAAGCGCGGAATTTAAAATTAAAAATTTGTCAAAGGAAAGTTTAGCGGTATAGAAGTTGCGAGTCCTGTTTCTTACGAGTCCACTCGTTCGCTCAAGGGACGACCCCGCAAAACTTCCAAGACGAGTTAAAAAAGCTTGAGTTGCAGGCAGATATCCTGTCGAACTTAGGATGACGCCGATACCGATGAGGGAGGACAAGGGTTCATCCCAATTTTTTCAAGTGAAGCTTGCGGTCTTCTCGGCGCTTCTGTCGGGCATACTTAACGCTTACAAAGAAAGGCAGAGGGCAGAGGGCAGAGGGCAGAAGGTAAAAATTATTAAAAATCATGCGCGGGGTGGGTTTAAAGCCCACCAAAACAATAAAAATGTATTTCGAGACGCGTAGCGCGGGCACTTGTGGCGTCCTTACTTCAATCCCACGTTTTTAAGCGTGGGAGCATAGCAGCATAGCAGCATAGCTGAATTGTGTCCGCTACATTTTTCACTATTACTTTAACTGACAACCGTCTTCGTACTCGCTCGCGTGCTCTTGTAAGCTTCCCCCGGCAGGCGAGCGCCGAGAGCGAGGCAGTTGATCTGTTGTGTTATTGAGAATTTCGTCAATAAGCGCCTGAAAATGCTCCAAGATCATCGAATAAGCGTGAGGATTTTGTTAATGGTTGTCCGTTTTTGCAACTGTGTTCATCCCAAACACTCAAGCGCAGGTTGCTCGTTTGTATGAGTTATTTTACCAAGTCAGTCTACACTGGTCGTTTTTAAGTTGATAGACGGCAAGTGCTTGCTCAAGAGTCGGTAGATCCCAGAAGAAATCGTACAATATAATCTCATACGCTCAAGTTTGGCACTTAATATATCCATTGACGATTATTTGAATCTACAAGAAGCTAGGGATGTGATGGTATTACTAACTGACAACTGAGGAAAGTCAATTTATGCTTTGAAAACTTTGATTTTAGAATACGGAAACGTTTGTGTCGTAAGAGTAATTAATGTATATATCAGGGCAGTCCGACTCCCACAAGTCTAATTTTTTGGCTTCCCTATCTTAAATTAGTTTTACTAGCGTGTATTACAGCCATTAATGGTATTTATAATGAATGTCTCTGCCAGTTTAACACCGTATAACAGTCAAACTCCCCAATCACTGCCGATGATTCTGGACACTTTACCCGATCCGGCAATTGATGGACAGCAATGCCCCCGTAGAAGCAGATTGCAAATCGATCTGATTTTGCTGGCAATTGAAGCACTGGATATAGGTGGCTCTGAAGCCATCCTGACATTTGCTGAAGAGTTAGATCTTAAAGGAATTATTAAAAACCGAGTGAATTTATGGCGGATGCGTAGCACTAACCCGATGCGACGAGCCAATATCCGGCGTCCCTTATCGATTACAGAGGCAAAAGCCTTAGTCGTCATTGCTTGTTACATAGCACGGCGCTTGACTGTGACAATCCGTCAGTTACTCATCATATGTCAGCAAATGGATGAAAAACAGATCCCCCTAGAACAAAATTTGCGACTATCGAATTACCTAGAGCGTTTCAGAGCGCATTTTAAAAGCCGTATGAATCCCCGTCGTTCTGGTGTACTGGCATTGACTTCTGATGAAAAATTAGATGAGCTAGCGATTAATCTGCTGGGAAAATTGCTATTTTGTACTGGGACGACTGGAATGCAGCGGTTCTGGATTAGTCTTTTTGATGGTGAAGTGGAATGAATATTCAACGTAAGTATAGTTTACCTAATTGCACGCTGCTGTTAGAGGGTTTAAGTGAGGCGACAAAAGCTGCTCACTTTCAAGAAATGCGACCGGAACTGTCAATATTGGTGAATGCAGAATGTTATCTATCTGGTCACCCTCAGCCATTGACAGGAGGTCGAGAATTTTTTGAAAGTTTGGTGAGAGCCGTGAGTGCTTATGCTCAAGAATTTTTAAGTAATGTACCGAATCCTGTAGCACAAAACTCTGAGATGGAGTTAGTGCAGTTTCAGAAAGTTGATAGCAACAGACACAGATTGATCGTGCGTATAGAGAATGTAGTTCAGGGTTTAGAATCTCATTCTCCACATGAGAAAAAGCCCATTCAATTTGATTTGAGTACTGTACAGTTGTTCGATTTAGTGGAGGCAGTGGATCAATTTTTTGCTGATAGCCAAACTTTACCAGAGTTGTCACTACGACTACAACCAGCTACCAGACGTTATGGCAGCACCAGTCAAGCTTTGATTAAGCACGCAGTACCGGCAACTGTGGGAGTGTCAAGTTTGGCAGCAGCTGCGATCGCAATTGGTTTGATTCCGCTTCCACAACTGCGTTTACCACAGCCGAAGACACAGCCGCAGACAACGACTACGAAAAGCGTTAATAACGCTGCATCCTCGCCTCCGAGTACCACACCTACTACTAACGAACAGTTAGCTGCAACTCCCAAATTTTCTCATACATCTACTACACAAAATACAGATTTAGAAGCACTTTTACATTCAGTTCCAGAAATTACTGATGCATCCCAACTGCGCGCATTGAATCGCCAAGTTTACAATCAAATTAATCAAGCCTGGACTGATCGCGCCGGATTGAATCAGGATGTCGTTTATCGTGTCGGTGTCGCTGCAGATGGCGCAATTGTAGGATATAAGGCGGTAAATTCAGTAGCGAATCAGCTTGTCAGCAAAACTCCCCTACCAACCCAACTTTATAATCCTGCTCGCAGTGGCTCCAACGCTAATGAACCAATTGCCCAGGTGAGAATAGTTTTTACAAAAAGAGGTGTGCTGCAAGTAAGCCCTTGGCGGGGGTACACGAAAACACCAGAGGTTACGGGGGCAAAAATCACTGATTCTAATACAGTGAAAAATTTAAATCAGAAGCTGTACGAGACGCTTCGTCAAAATTGGCACAGTACCCCCTCATTTGCGCGAGATTTGAAGTATCGGGTTGCAGTGAACAAAGATGGCATCATCGCCGACTACGAACCGCTCAACCAAGTTGCCTTTGACTATTTCCGGCAAACACCGCTTCCCAAGTTGTTCCAAGCCATTTACGGTTCTACGGCAGCAGCGCCAAACACTAAGCAACCTCTTGCCCATTACCAAGTCGTATTTAAGCCGAGTGGCGATTTGGAAGTTAGCCCTTGGCAAGGATATCGGTAGCTTCTGGTTTTTTACTTAACAACTTTCCCCATATAACTTCCCCACAATTGAGCAGCTTGACCACTGCTGCCGGATGTGGGGGAATTGTTATCATTACCCAACCAAATACCAGTTACCAGTTTGCGGCTGGGAATAAAGCCGATAAACCAGAGATCAACGTTGTCATTTGTTGTACCGGTCTTACCAGATACTGCTAGATCGCTAAGTTCAGCACTGCGACCGGTCCCGTTGGTGACGACACCACGCAGCAAACGAGTCATTGTCTCGGCGACTGGCGTTCGCAGCACTCGCTTGTTCGCGTCTGGATCTTGGTCGAAGGAATAGATGACACGGCATGTCTTGAAATCATTGCGATCGCGGCAATCATTGCTATCAAGTATCCGGCTAATTGCATGAGGACGGTTCCACACACCCCCGTTACCAACACTACCAAAAGCACCCGTCATCTCCAAAACATTGACGACACTTTGGCCGAGTACTAAACCAGGAACTTTGTCGAGGTGAGACTTCACCCCCAAACGTCGTGCCATGTCTACGATTTTATCCAATCCGACTTGTTTTGCAATCCGCAGGGCAATTGGGTTTTCTGATTGGGCAAGTCCAGTGGCGAGACTTAAATCACTTGCCCCTGTCCGACATGGTTTGTAGGTAAAGCCTTGCCAACGAAAAGGAGAACAAGAATAAGTCGATTCTGGTGAAATCTTTTGTTCAATCGCAGCTGTATACGTAAATAATTTAAAGGTGGAACCTGGTTGTCTTTGAGCTTGAACAGCGCGATTGAACTGACTTTTTTTGTAATCAATGCCGCCTACCATAGCCTGAATTCCACCAGTGCTGGAATCAAGAGTGACAATCGCTCCTTGAGAAAATTTAAATTTTCCTCCATTGTCGCTAATATGTTTACGCAACTCTACTTCTGCTAGGTTTTGAATCGTTGGATCTAGCTGCGTCTCAATGATATAGTTGCCTTCGTTTGCTAAGTCCTCTCCCAAGATGGATGCGAGTTCTTTAAAGACATAACTGTAAAAATAAGGAGAAATAGTTTTTGCCTGTTGATCGCACACTTTCCGGCTGATGTCAAGCGGCGATCGTCTAGCTCGGTTATAATCTTCAACTTTGATCTCGCCTATCTCCAGCAATCGGCGCAACACTCGATTCCGGTATTCGATTGTTTTTAGCTTATTTTGAGTATCGCCACCACAGAAATCAAAGCCGTTGGGAGCGGGTAAAATTGCCACCAAAGTTGCTGCTTCCGAGAGAGTTAACTCCCGAGCCGACTTTTCAAAGTAATATTTAGCGGCATCTTCAAAGCCATAGGTATCGGCTCCCAAGAAAACCCGATTTAAGTAAGTCAGCAAAATAAAATCTTTGCTGTAAGACGCTTCTAACTTTGTGGCTACCATCGCCTCTCGGAATTTGCGCCCCAAGGAGTCCTGTCTTCCCACATAATCGCGGAACAAACTGCGGGCGACTTGTTGAGTGACTGTACTAGCTCCTTGCTGGACATCGCCGCTTTTCGTATTTATAAATACAGCTCGCAAAATCCCCAACGGGTCAACACCAAAGTGCCAGTAGTAACGGGTATCTTCTGAAGCTACGACTGCTTTTGCTAAATAAGGACCAAAGTCCCGCAATTGCTTCATATCTATGTGAGACGTTGTCCGCAACTCGCGTAATGGAGTGACGCCATCACGGGCATAAACAATCACTGGTGCCCGTGTCGCACCTGGTAGAGGTCTTACCGAAAATTGCGACCATTCCACACCAAAAAATAGTGCCGTGAGCGCAGTGACACCGCCGACACCGTATGCTCCCCAAGTTGCTGCTTTAACGTATAAAGGGGGTGGATCGACGTATTGCAGGCGCACTGATGCAGCAAGTTCTGGTGGTCCAAGGGTGAGGACATCACCATGACGCAGCTCTAAGGAAGCGACTCGACGCTTGCCCCGATAAATGCCATTCGTAGAGTTTTCATCTTTAATGACGAAAACGGGGGTTCGTTTCGTGGAATCCCGTGAGAGCGATAGATGAATCTGGCTGACAACTGGGTTACGCACCACGATGTCAGAGGATTTGGAACTGCGACCTAAAATGTAGCGATCGCCCAATAGCGGATAAACTTCTGCCTTATCTGCCCCCGAATCCTGTACCCAGATTTCGGGCACTCTGGCATTGGGTTTGAGCGCCAGTTTGGAAAAATCAACCCGAGCTTGGATTGTCTGTACTGCTTGAGTTAGCTGACCAAGCAAAGTTTGTGGCTTTTGAGGAGGTTGGGGGGAACTCATCGGCTATTGACACCACGGTTATTACTGAAGAATGAGTGCGAACTGCAATTTCGATTTTCTTATTCCACCATTGTACTCATAACCTTAGAACGACGCAGGTTGTGAAACATTGTTCCCATTTTCATGTTTGGCAATCTGACTTGTGTTGTTAATTTTGACACTTAATTTCTCCTGCCCATCTAGATCATTTGCTTCATTCTTATGGTAGGTGTCAAGGAACTTCATTGCTACTTATGATTATGTTCTCTAGATTGGATAATCCATCGGGAAAGTCAGCATTTTTCATTTGGTATTTCTATCAGATCTGGAAATAGCAATCACAAAAATTAAATATTCTTCTAGAAAATATAGCCACATAGTTCAGACATAAAAATACACATCCCTATTTAGGAAGATTTTATATGTGTTATTGTTTGTTTTAATAAGCGGAAGTATTTTGTAAAGGTGTTGAGGTTAAATAAGTCATATGAAGGGAAGATATCTGACGCTACTTGGCACAGCCCTAACTCTGGCATTAACCAGTCAAGTAGCTGTTGCTCAATCAACAAAGTTTCGTGTTTTGGAACAAACTCAATCGGCTAGCCCGTCTAACGATCAAACTCTTAGCCAATCTACCCAGGTTCCAGGGTCTCCCGGACAAACTCCGCCGCGCAAACTTCGACCGGACGTTTTAAAAATTTTGTGTGCTGATTTTCCGCTAAATTCCCAGTGTCAAAACACTTCGGCAACAACACCCGGCGGTAGTACATCGACAGACACTAAACCAAGCGATACGTCAACAGAAAAAAAACCTCGTCATCGTAATAAAAAGCCCAGAAATCAAGACAACACCCCAACTACACCAGGCTCGGCACCTTCTGATACAGGGACTCCAGGTAGCCAAACAGGTGGTCCACCAGATAATACCAACCCACCATCTAGCCCTCCAGGAACGGGAACTCCTAACAACCTCAGTCCCTCAAGAACTCCCGGTTCAAATGATTCTTCTCCTCCAGGTGGTTCACCATCCACTGCGCCTTCTGCCCCTGATAACTCAAGTGGTGGTAGCAATCAAATAACACCTAACACAGGTGCTCCAAGCACTCCAACGACACCAGGCTCAGCACCCTCAGATACAGGGACTCCTGGTAGTCAAACAGGTGCGCCACCAGACAGTACCAACCCACAATCCACCCCTCCTGGTACGGGAACTCCTAGCACAAACCCTTAAAAAGCTCATAGTTACCAAAGAATAATTACAAGCCGGGGACTAGAACTTAGAATCTAGAAGTACTCCGGCTTGTTTTACAATGGAGCTCAAGATATCTCAATTAAATAATCATTTCTAATTGATTAAGCAAAATCGTTCATATTTATTTATGAGTCTTTCTTCTGCCTTCTTCATGAGAAGCTGGTGTTTTTTGGAAAGTGGCAAGCAGCAGGCAGGCAATACCGATATTAATAAAGACGTCTGCTAAATTAAAAATTGGAAAGTTAATTAGGATAAAATATATAAAATCAACGACTTTGCCTAAACGAAAGCGATCAATACCATTACCGATCGCTCCACCCAAAATCAAACCCCAACCTATTTGTTCCCAATGATTCAATTTTGAACCAAAACTTGCCCAAGCCATTAATACCAAACTTGCTGCCAAAGAAAGCCAGCGCAACCAATATGCAAAAGCGCTATTACTAAGAAAACTCCAAGCTGCACCTTTATTTTGAGTATAAGTAAAGTGAAGTATTCCGGGAATAAGTGCTTGTGTTTCTCCCAAGCTCAGTGTTTGTACTACCCAGTATTTCGTTAATTGGTCTAAGATAATAGCGATGATCGCAGCTATCCAGAAGAGGCGGTTTTTTAAAGGCATAAATAATCAAGTCATCTGTCAATGTTCATTAGTCATTAGCTTATGATAAATGACTATTGACGGATGACTAATAAAAAATTAAGTGCCTTAGTATAAATGCGATCACCGTCACAGCACAAATTACGGCTAATTGTCCTGGTAGTGCAAACCAAGAGTATCGAAGAATAGCTTGCACAAGCGGCAGAGTTTCTGTCCCTTTCCAGTGAAGAATATAGCTGAGAATTAGATAGGCAATACCGCAAATGTGGACAGTTAACAAGCCACAAAAACAACTAAATGCTATGGTTTCTAATCGGGGTTTAGCTTTAAAGGCAAAAAAGCCACATATCCATGCGCCGGGGATAAAGCCTAACAGATAGCCGAATTGAGACAGTTTGACATATCCAATGCCGCCACCATCAGCAAACACGGGTAACAATGTTAAACCCATCACTAAATAAGCGATTTGCGAGAGCGCACCAGCATTTTTACCGCCCAAACAACCGACAAGCAGCACTCCGCCAATTTGATAGGTAACACCTAAAGAAAAAGTATGAATTCCTTGGTGACTCCAACTCCAAGGAATTGTTGTGACATAGGCTTCTAGAAAGGTACCACCCATAGTTAGCAGTAAACCAATCATGGACCATAGTAATTGATTGGATGCAGCTAACATTTACAAGGCCAAAATACAAAAGACTTTCACGTCACTTTTCTCAGTTCTAATTAACAAAACTATTAAATGACTATATATTCTACTATTAATTTACGCCCTTTTATATAATACTAATGTACTACATCAAAGGGCGTAAATCAGTTGTGAAAAACGAGATCCCCGACTTCGTAGAAGTTGTCGGAGATCTAAGACAACTCATATAGGATTGCTATATAGGACTCCGATTTGATTCTTGAAAACATACTGAGACTAAAAAGCCTATTTTATAAGGCTTCCATCTTAAATCCTGTTCAGAAATCAAACAGGATTCCTATATATGGATATTTTAGTATTAAATATAACTTGTATAAAAAAGACTACTTGTTTAGGAGGATTAAATTTTTTAACATTTTCCATATTTAAAATATCTCTTGCTTACTTCTTAACCTAATCTTTACTATTGATTTGTATAGTTATAGACGCCTAGCTCTAAAATTACAAGAACTTTACATTCATGTCCCGTTACTCCGCGATCAATCCTTCTCTCTTGACGAGAGCAATTTCTGTACTAGCACTAACAATCAGTTTGGCTGCTTGTGGTGGTGGCGGACAGCAAGCTAACAATGCTGGTAATAATGAGGCAACTCCAGGTGCAGCAACTGATACAACTGCCTCTAGTAACACCGGAAAACTGGATTTAGGTGGCAACGTATCGTTAAATGGTGCTGGGGCAACTTTTCCCGCACCACTTTACCAGAATTGGTTTCAAGCGTTGAACAAGAAATATCCTAATCTCCAAGTCAACTACAATCCAAATGGTAGTGGTGCGGGAGTTGAGAATTTTACCAAAAATCTTGTAGATTTTGGTGCCAGCGATGTTGCTATGACAGACGATGAAATCAGCAAAGTGCAACGGGGCGTAATTTTACTGCCCATGACAGCTGGTGGTATTGTACTAGCTTACAACTTGCCTGGTGTTCAGCAACTCAAGTTACCACGGGACGTTTATAGTGGTATTTTCTTGGGCACGATCAAGACTTGGAACTACCCGAAAATTACTGCTGCTAACCCAGGTGTTAACCTTCCCAACCAACCAATTACAATTGTGCATCGTTCTGATGGTAGTGGCACGACAGGTGCATTTACGCAACACCTGAGTGCGATTAGTCCAGATTGGAAGACTAAAGTTGGCAGTGGAAAAACTGTTAGCTGGCCTGTAGGAGTTGGTGCTCCCAAAAATGACGGTGTGACTGCCCAAATCAAAAGGACTCAAGGTGCGATTGGTTACGTTGAGTACACTTATGCCCAACAAAATAAACTGAGTATGGCTGCTTTGCAAAATAAAGCAGGTCAATTCGTTGTACCCGATCAACAATCAGTCGCTAAAGCCTTAGAATCAGAAGCCTTGCCAGCAAATCTCCGCGCCTTTATTACAGACCCCGCAGGTGCACAGTCCTATCCCATTTCTACCTACACTTGGGTTTTAGCTTACAAGCAATATCCTGATAAGGCAAAAGCTAAAGCAGTCGAAGCGATGATTGAGTACGGCTTGACTGAAGGTCAAAAAGTCTCTCCACAACTAGGATATGTTCCTCTACCTCAAGCTGTGGTGCAGAAAGTGGCAACAGCAGCTGATGCTATCAGCCCTGATTATAAAATCGCCGTAGGCGGTAGCGCTAACGGTAATAGCGCCAGCAATACTAAGTAATTGTCAATAGTCTTTGATCATTTGTTGTGTGTCATTTATGAATGACCAATGACCAATGACCAATGACAGATTTTGTTCGCTCCCACTTTTTCTACCGTTGACTGGTTAAGTTATTCATGACCACACAAGCTCAGAATCGTCAACAAATAGTTAGACCTCTTACGTCCGGAGAGAAGTTCCTGGATCGTGGCTTTATTTGGCTGACGCGGATTTTTGCACTGGCGATCGCTGGTGTTTTAATATGGATAGCAATTCAAGTTGCCATTCAAGCTTTCCCAGCGATCCTGAAATTTGGTCCCAGCTTTTTAGTCAAAAGCGCTTGGAACCCGGTCACTAATGACTACGGAGTTCTGCCTCACATTTACGGAACATTAGTAAGTGCTTTGATCGGTCTATTGATAGCTGTGCCAATTGGTGTAGGTACAGCTATATTGCTTAGCGAAAATTTGCTACCAACACCTGTACAGGTTGTGCTAACTTTCTTAGTGGAACTGCTAGCAGCTATTCCCAGCGTTGTGTACGGTATATGGGGAATTTTTGTTTTAATTCCTTTAATCACACCTGTGGGACAATGGCTCAATCACACCTTTGGCTGGCTACCAATTTTTAGTACCATTCCTACAGGACCAGGATTGTTTCCGGCTGGAGTCATCTTAGCAATTATGACTTTACCAATCATCACAGCCATTTCCCGCGATGCGCTGATTGCCGTACCATCTAGTTTGCGTCAAGCTGCTGTGGGATTGGGAGCAACTCGTTGGGAAACAATTTTTAAAGTTTTAATCCCAGCTGCCTTTTCTGGCATTGTCAGTGCTGTGATGTTAGCACTAGGTCGGGCAATGGGAGAAACAATGGCTGTCACGATGCTAATTGGTAACGCTAACGACATTAGCGCCTCGCTGTTTGCACCAAGTAACACGATTTCTTCTCTATTGGCAAGTCAGTTTGCAGAAGCTAGTGGTCTGCAAATTGCATCTCTAATGTACGCTGCGTTGGTTCTGTTTGTGTTGACTTTGATCGTTAACATTTTGGCAGAGTACATCGTTCTGCGAGTGAAGCGACTGTGACGACTCCACACACTGCCCTTCGGATCAGTGTGGGCTTCTGACCGATTAAGCTAAAATTTTGGTTTTTCAATTATGACTTCTGCTCCAAATCAGCCCTCCACCGGATTGACTCGCAGTAATCTGACTCGATCTCCTACGTCTCCCCGAACGCTATTTAGCACGGTGATGACAGTGTTAGCATTTGTGTGTGGGGTGTTAGCTCTTTTGCCTTTGTTGGCAGTGCTTTCTTACGTCCTCATTCAAGGCTTCAGCAGTCTAAATTTAAGCGTGTTTACTGACTTGCCACCAGTAGCAGGACAACTACAGGGAGGAGGCTTTGGCAATGCGATTATCGGCACCCTAATTATGGTAGGCATCGGGACTCTGATTAGTATTCCTGTTGGAGTCTTGGCAGCAATTTATTTGACAGAGTTTAGCTCCAAGGAGATAGCTCGCTGGATTCGGTTTGCTACCAATGTGTTGAGCGGAGTTCCCTCAATTATTGCTGGAGTCTTTGCTTATGCGGTTGTGGTGTTGACAACACATGGATTCTCAGCTATTGCTGGGGGTTTCGCTCTGGCAATCTTAATGTTACCGATTATTGTCCGAACGACTGACGAAGCCTTACAGTTAGTATCACAAGATTTGCGACAAGCAGCTGTGGGCTTGGGCGCAACTAACTTTCAAACAGTGATGGAAGTCGTTTTGCCCGCAGCTATACCAGCAATTGTGACTGGGGCAACTTTATCAGTTGCGCGTGCTGCAGGAGAAACAGCGCCTTTACTGTTTACCGCTCAATTCAACCAGTATTGGTCTAATACTTTATTCCAACCCACCGCATCTCTTGCGGTTTTGGTTTACCAATTCGCCACCTCTGCCTACCAAAACCAACAGTCACTAGCTTGGGCGGCGTCTTTGATTTTGGTGTTGCTGGTTCTACTTACCAGTATCATCGCTCGCTGGGCAACCAGTCGCAAAATTAAATAAAAAAAACCAAATTTCAAGTTGAACTACAGTTAAATTAAAAACCACAATTATGGCTACTAACATTCGGAATAGCAGCAGTGCGAATCAAACTGAAACGGTTTTACGTACAGAAAGTTTAAACGTATATTACGGCACCTTTTTGGCAGTACGTGATGTTTGGATGGACATCCCTAAAAATCGTGTGTCAGCTTTTATTGGTCCGTCAGGATGTGGCAAAAGCACCTTGCTACGCTGTTATAACCGTCTGAACGACTTAATTAGTGGGTTTCGGGCAGAAGGTAATATTTATTACAACGGCGAAAATTTATATGCAGCTAATATCGACCCTGTAGAGGTGCGTCGTCGGATTGGGATGGTGTTTCAAAGACCAAACCCATTTCCGAAATCGATTTATGAAAATGTTGCTTTTGGACCAAGAATCAATGGCTTCAAAGGTGATATGGATGAATTGGTGGAGCGATCGCTCAGACAATCAGCTTTGTGGGAGGAAGTCAAAGATAAATTGCGGCAAAGTGGCTTATCTTTATCGGGCGGACAACAACAGCGCTTGTGTATTGCCCGTGCGATCGCTACTCAGCCTGATGTGATTTTAATGGATGAACCTTGCTCAGCTCTTGACCCCATCTCCACCTTACGGGTAGAAGATTTGCTGCACGAACTCAAAGAACAATATACGATCATCATCGTTACTCACAATATGCAACAAGCGTCGCGGGTATCGGATATGACTGCCTTTTTTAACGTCCAAACGTCAGAAAAAGGAAATCGTACTGGCTACCTTGTTGAGTATGATCGTACAGAAACCATATTCCAAAATCCCCAGCAAGAAGCGACCAAAGAATACATCAGCGGGAAGTTTGGATAAATATTATTATTAATCATTCGCTTTTTTGATAGGTTCCTGAGTTTTCTTAGGAACCTATTTTTTGTCTCAAGTGAGCATTGAAAGCTTTATTTGGTTATGGAAAAATCTAAGATACAGTTATCTGAAGAATCTGTGATTAAACTGCTGGATGCGTGGTCGTTTCCTGGTGCTTTAACAGTTCAACCGACAAATCAAGGTACCTACTGGAAGATTGGTTTGAAGAAAACACCGCTAAGCTGCTGAGTTACGTAGTGTAGCTGCAATATTTGAGGCGAGATGTCTTCCTGGTAAGGTTCGATGGCAGTTCCTAGTCTGGCAGTTATGTGGGTCGAAGGTTTAAGGATATAGTTTACACTGGCATAGCTTGAGCTAAATCTTTATTCTTTTTGGATTTTAGATTAGGTATGTGATACTGTATAAGCGCAGTTTATGCTCTTACACAGTATAGATAAGCGATAGAATTTTAACGCTATTCTATGACTCTGGAGACAGAATAATCGAGGTGGCAGGAAATCACCGCTGCACCAACAAAGTTGGCCTGGGCTGACTAACGTAAAAATAGGGTTTCAAATTTAATCTGACGAGAGTAATAAAATAGCGTTAAGTAGATAAGTTGACACGTGAGGAAAGATGTGCCGCTAATGTGCCAATCAGAAAGGTAATTTGTTAATTTAAAATTTTATTTGTCAACATGAACAAATAACTCTAAACTTAACATTATCATTAAGCGGGCAGCGAGAATCGAACTCGCATCAATAGCTTGGAAGGCTATGGTTTTACCACTAAACTACGCCCGCAACATATTTAATACTAAATTAGTATAACACAACCTTCCGGAAAAATCAAGTTAGCGATGCCTGATTTTTATGCGGATCAGGAGATTGCTTCGAGGTGGTTTTTTTCCGTCAGCATTTGTCGCGGGGATAAATTTTTCATCTTGAAAAAGTTCTTGCACGTACTGATGATATTGGCTACTTTGGGGTTCTGGTATGTGTGGATCGATAATGATCAACTGTAATTTTCCTGTATCATCTATCACCAGTGACGCTTGAAAATCTGTTGGCTGAAAATTACCTTGTGTGCTGAGTCCGGGGAAGTCCAATAATTTTTCTCTCAGATTTCCTATTGGTTTAGCCGGACTATCTTGTATGTCTACCTTGCTTGGTTCGACTTCCCAAGTGCCCACGACTAGTCCTCCTCCTTTTTTATCTAATGATGTTGCCTCTCCAACCTTAACCTGTTCTTGTGGTTGTCCGGGAGGACGAATTGGTGAACCTGTGGTGGAAGTTGATGGTGGTTGTTCACTTGTTACAGGAGAGGAAGGTGTTTTGGAAGGGGTGTTGGTTGAATCTGTAGTGTCAGGCGTTGATAAGGATTGGTTTTGCTCGCTTGATAATGGATCTTGTGGACTGAGAGGATCTGTGTTTGTATTGAGAGGCGTTTGTGGTGATGGAACTGTTGGTCTATTAACAGAAGTTTGTGATGAATGTGTCGGCTCTCCATGTTGATGAATGGGAGTTTTTGATGAAAGTTTCGGCTCTCCATGTTTATGAACGGGAGTTTTGGGGAGAGGTGTCGGCTCAAAAGTTTGATGAACGGGAGTCTTGGTGAGGATTTTTGCAGTGACTCGCTTTCTGGTGTCAGTAGTTTTTGGAGGCTTTGGTTCTGATTTGTAGATGGTTTCGGGGTTTAGCTTGTCTTTGATCGCTGTTATTGCTGTTTTTTTGACAGTTTTTTTGGATACAGCAACTGTGTGATGTTGAGAAGCGATCGCTTTTTTATTTTTAGCGAAAGAGATCGCACTCCTATCTTCTGATTCCAAAGGAGGTAATGGAGTTAAATTCTCTGGCGTGACTTGCTTTGGTTGTGTAACTTGCTTTGGTAAACTAGCTGATACAGATCTTCGAGTTGTAGATCGTAGGTTGGATGAAACACGTTTTACTCGTGATTGCGGTCTCGTTTTTGAATGTGATTTAGGAGAAATATCTACTAATTCGATTGGGGTAACGGATGATGAGTGCTGTTGAAAGCGGGTAAACACTTTTGCATACATCCACCAAAATAGTAGCAAGTGTATAGCGACTGAACCTATGATGATCGCAATCCACAAACCGGGTGAATCGGTGTGTCCTGTCCATGATTTGTCTGGAATCGAGCTTTTGTCAACAAGTAATTGTGTCATATATCTACTCTGCTAATCGCTATAGCGCTCTCTAGCGAGCTAATTGCAAGATTACTAATCACTAATTGCTATTTTTTACTATTTGCTATTAATTCTGGAGTTACAGCGAAGGTAAGAACGGTTTCATCTACTCCTTTAAGCTCTAAGAGACTGCGTTTAATAATTTCATCTTCTTGTAAATAATCTGCTACGGCCGCAGAAACAAGTATCGTACCAGGGGCTGCGACTTGTTGTAATCTTGCCGCAATATTCACACTAGGACCAATTGCTGTGTAGTCAGCGCGATCAACACTACCAAACATGCCGACAACTGCGGTGCCTTGGTGGATACCACAGCGAAACTGAACGGCATTGTGTTTGTCGATGTCCAACAAACCTTGCTCTTGCCACCTCTGGTTTAACCGCTCAAGCGATCGCAGCATTCCTCTAGCTGTGCCGATAGCGCGGCGTACCTGTTCATTGGGTGTGAGTTCTTCTGGCGCTCCAAACAAAGCTAAAATGGCATCTCCCATAAATTTATCGACGGTGCCCCCGTTATCAAACACCGCTCGTGTCATCTCTTCTAAATATTCATTAAGTAACTCTGCTACGCGTCGGGATCTTAAGGTATTCGCCAGTTGAGTAAAACCCACAATGTCACTAAATAAAACTGTAATTAAGCGTGGTTCCGGGCGTAAATCCAAGGCTAAATTTCCTGTTGCAGCTTTTTGTACCAAAGCTGGTGGCAAAAAGCGCTTTAGTACCGACTCTGTGAGATAAGTATTTAACTCCACAACCCGGCGTTCATTTTCCTTCAAGGCTAAAAGATTTCGTACCTCAGCGAGAAGTTCCCGATCATTAAATGGCTTCGCTAAATAGGCATCTGCACCATGTTCTGTGCTGGCAATGCGAGTTTCCTCATCCACTTTTGCTGTCAGTAAAATGATTGGTGTTCCTTTTAACTGCTTCTCGTTGCGGATTGTGCGAATCATCTCCTGTCCGGATACTAAAGGCATCATCAAATCGCTGACAATTAAGCTGGGTAAAATTTCTTTAGTTATATGGAAACCCTCTGAACCATCACGAGCCGTTCGCACTTGATACCCGTTAGCACGCAGAATACCAGATACATATGCACGGAGGTCGGGGTTATCATCTACGACTAAAATAGTAGATTGTGTATTATTAGTTTCTAGTTCTAAAATTTCATCACTGTGGTTTTCCTCAGCTTCTAGAAGTTCTAGAGCCGCCAACTCTACAGGAGCGCGACTCGAATTGACTTCACAAGGCACTTCCAGTACTTGTTGTATCTGTAGATGAGCGGTTCCGGGCACAAGCTCTACGGTAAATGTCGTTCCCTCACCGTAAACTGATTCTACAGTGACTGTACCGCCATGAAGTTCAACTAATTCTTTGACTAAAGCCAAACCCAAACCACTACCTTCATACGAGCGATTCTCTGAACCTTCAGCTTGCCGGAAGCGCTCAAATAGATGAGGAATTTGTTCAGTAACAATGCCAATTCCGGTATCTTGTACTTGGAATTTACAATTGTTACCTGTATATTGTATGGTAACACGGATAGTTCCGCCAACAGGCGTAAACTTCATGGCATTCGACAAGAGATTGTAAACAACCTTATCAAATTTTTCCAGATCCAAGTAGACAGTTGGACATTGACCCATTTGGGAAACCAGATGCAGTCCTTTTTTCTCGCAGTAGGGGTGAAAAGACTCGATAATTTGGCTCACAAACTCTACTAAATCGCAGGGACGGAAACTAGGCTGCATCCTACCTGCATCTAGACGTTGCAGATCTAGTAGTTGATTAACCAGTCGCAGCAGGCGGCGGGAATTGCGGAGGGCGATCTCGCTTTGGGCATGCGACAATCCCTCCTGACTTGCTACTGCTGACTCTAAGGGGCCTTGAATCAAGGTGATCGGTGTGCGGAATTCGTGGGAGATATTTTGGAAAAATTCGGTTTTTTGTTTGTCTAGTTGCAGCAAGCGTTCAGCCTGTTCGCGAGTTTTTTGGTAAAGGCGAGACTGCTGCACCGCGATCGCTGCTTGAGCTGCCACTGCTTTAGCTAACTCAATTTCAGATGAGAGCCAGGAGCGTGTTCTGCCACCTTCACATAAAGTAATACTGCCGATGCTTTTACCATCAGCAAGTAAAGGCACAACCATAAGCGATCTTGCTGGCACTTTTAAAGGTAAATCAAACCCCTTAATTTCTATAGTAGCTTGTGTTGTATCCGTAAATACCACTGGCTGATGTGTTCGTAAAATTTCTTGCAGGACTGGATTTTCCTGAATGGGCGTCTTTGAATTGGGTAGAGCGAGAGAGCAAGGCTGTCCATTATTCTGATTTTCAGCATTTGGATCTTGAGAACTGTCATACAAACCGACAGACTGAACAAACTCATCTTCCTCAGTCCACAAAGACAAAACACAGCCATCCACTTGTAGAGCTTGTCCTAGTTTTTGGGTGATAGCAGCGAAGATATCTTGAGGATCTAAGCTAGAACGAATAGCGCTGGTAATTGTATTAATGAGGGCTTCCCGCTTGGCAAGAGCATGTACTTGCTCATAAGCACGGGCTTGAGACAAAGCAAGAGCTGCTTGGTCTGCAACCACCATTACAAGTTGTACTTCGTCATCCCCCCAAAGACGGATATGCTCGCATTGATGCAGTGCGAGTACAGCCATCAGTTCTTGTCGGCAAATTAATGGCACGACTAAGCTAGAACAAATGTTAGCTGTAGCAAAAGCTGTAGTGCGATCCAAAAGTTCATTATCACCCTGAACGCGTGGATCTATTCGCGCATCGTTAATAACTTGGACTTCGCGGGTTTCCCAAATCGTTTGAGCTAGTAGGGAGGAAGGGGAGAAATTTCTTGTCCCTGCCTCTCCCTGTTCTACTCTCCTACTTTCTGTCTCTTCCACCTTACCCCCATTCTCACTTCCTTGCTTTTGGTAAATGAAATCTTCATCCACCAAACGTTCATCTTGAAAAGGACGCAAGAGACAAACGTCCACCTCCAGCATATGACCCACAGTGTCCACAATGATTTGCAGAATTTGCCGATAATCTAAGGCACTGCGAATCGTATTTGTGACGGTGTTCAGCAGTGATTCCTGACGTAGTGTGCGGGTGAGTTCGCGGGTACGTGCTTTTAAAACATTGTGGGTATCCAAGGCTTGGCGTACCACTGCTTTGAGTTCATCAGCTTCCCACGGTTTGGTGACATATTTAAATACCTTACCAGCATTTATTGCTTCCACCAAGTCTTCGACATCAGTGTAGCCGGTTAAGATAATCCGAATGATATCTGGATATTGAGTCGCTGTGAGGCTCAAAAATTCTGTACCGCTCATCATCGGCATCCGCTGGTCGGAGATAATTACGGACCTGAGTTCGACGTAAAAAAAAGACTGAAAACTAGACAGAGTAGAGTTTGTAG
>CALMVQ010000177.1 GCA_937873135.1 uncultured Scytonema sp.
AACCACCCATCTGAAATAGTTAAAACCCTTACAAAATAAGGTTCTTTCTTTTTATTTTTTACTTTTTACTTTTGCCTTGTTGTACTAGTCACCTCAAATGTGGTAAGCAACCGACGACGAGGTGCAGTTTCAGGAAGCGGGAACTCTTCCAAGTACAGTTGAGTAGCCTCCTTTAAATTGGTAATGGCTTCTTCTATCGTCTCTCCTTGACTTGCAGTTCCTACCTCTGGGCATTCAGCTACGTAAACATCCTCTTCCCAGTACAAGATTGCTGTAAAAGTCTGAGTTTTCTTAGCCTGAGCCTGTTTTAATAAATTCATGGATTATTGATATCTTTATTTACTTTTAGCACATTGCCTGCTTACCTAATTATTAGCAAAAATTATTCTTTTTCTGCTAATGTAATGTACCCTCCTATCACCGAACAAGGCAAAAGTCAGTTTGTACAGAGAAATGGTTCTAGAATGTGCAATTAATGCCCAAGCATCTGCAATCGTCACCTTCAACGAACGAGATTTCTTACCAACCGCACAACAATTTGGAATTGAAGTGATTCAGCCTGGAGTGTTGGTGCGATCACTAAATTTAAGGGAGCGTTTCAGCCAATGAGTTCTTATCCATTGCAATTACCAGAAGAGCTAATGCAGGAAGTTCGCCGTTTGGCAGAGGTGAATCAGGTTCCGGTGGAACAATGGTTGATCGCCGCGATCGCACAAAAGGTGTCAGCAGAGCGATCTCTCAGTCACTTGTGGCTTGCAGCACAAGCCGCTGATTATGATCGCTTTGATCAAATTTTGGCAAGAGTACCTGATGTTAATCCCATGCCGGGAGATGAATTGTAGCAAGGACTAGATAAATCTGTATGCTCTGTACTACCAAGGAATGACAAAGTTATCTTATAAGTATAAAAATAGCACCAGTATTAATACTAAATTTGGCAAAAAATGTATTTCAGAAACTAGAGAAAAAGCGTGAGTCCCTAGCGATATGTGGATCTGGCAATTAGGAACAAACAAATTGCTGAAGTTGCTAGACTTTAGTTTTTGCTCTAAAAAAACAGAATATGACCGATAATTCCTTAAAGGAACTTGTCAATGCTACAAAGCGTGAGGTTAATCCAAAATCCTCAGGCTCTCTAATTTATTCGTCGGAGCAATCCGCGCATCCGGTGCAGGAAAGTTTGCCCATGAGTGAAACTAAGGTTCTCGCATTTGTTGCGAGAACCTTGTACCAAATGCGCTGGCTCCCAAGCAACTTTCCGCAAGCATCCAGGCATTCGCACGTCGAATGACTGTAGTTTGTGCTGTAAATCCTTAGCTTGTGAGCGTTTTCAGCAACTATCCGGAAACATTATCTCGAATCTGAATCAGGAGATTAGATGAAAAGTGTTATGGCAGTAGAAAAATTGCACCGCTATAAAGAGTATGGGGAATCGATACTTCAGAGTTTGGAGTTGGTGTCAAAGAATCCACCACCCAAGGATAGTTGGGTGCCAAATAGCATTCATGAAAGCATTCAGCGTCTTCAGCAGTCTGCCCAAAGAACAGTACAACTTGCATCTTCCCCAGTCAAAATCGGGATTATGGGGGAATTTAGTAGCGGCAAAACATTGCTTCTAGGCAGTCTGATCGGCTACGCTGATGCCTTACCAGTGAGTGAAACTCCAACGACAGGAAACGTCACTGCCATCCACCTTATTCCCCAACCCGACTTTCAAACAACGAAAGTCGGGAACTATACGGTCGAGTACTTATCACACACAGGTATAAAAGAGTGTCTGTGCTTTATGCTTGAAGAAGCGGAACAACGCTCACTAGCAGCACAACTACAGCCTTCCCAGCTTGCTTCCCTAAAAAGTTTACAGCCTACAGGCAATGTTGATAGTCTCGCTATCCTCAGTTGGTGCGAGCAAGTTTGGAATCAGACTCAAAGTTTGGAACTACGCTCTTTGCTGCGAGAGTTGGTAGTGTTTGTACGTACTTACAGTGTATACGGTGAAAACATCTGCGGCAAAAGCTACCAAATTGACAATATCACGGCTCACAAAGGGTTGAAACTTGCCGAGCCACCTATGAATATCTTAGAACTTAGCTTTGACAGTCTACCCCCCCTTCCCAAGAATTGGGATTTTGCACAACCATCAGCTCAAGATATACAAAATAGCTTCTCGCTGATCCGTCGCTTGGATGTGACTGTTGAAGTATCAAAAGAAATTTGGAATTTGTCTGCTTTACAAGGAACAAATGAATTTTTACTCCTTGACTTTCCCGGATTGGGATCTGCTGATTCTGGGGTGAGGGATGCTTTTTTGTCTGTGCGGGAACTCAGAGATGTACAAACCATCCTGCTGCTACTAAACGGCAGATATCCTGGCTGCGTCACTGCATCGAAAATTCGCAGTATGCTCGAACGGGATAAGGGAGAAGACCTCAAAGATCGTATCATTGTAGGCGTTGGGCGGTTTAATCAACTTCCTTTTTCTCGGAGTGACGAACGCACTCTTGAAGAACTGTTGGAAGAACCACTGTTGTGTGAAGAAGATTTACTAGATAGTCTGAGGATTCTCCAACTCACTCTTGCTAGTGCGAGCAATTTAACCACCGAAAAGAAGAATATTGTCCTGTTATCGCAACTCTACGGATTGACGAAATTAGCAGAACTTTCCTCTCTATTACAAGTTTGTTCGGCTGAGTTTTTGCCTGAATTGGACAAACCGAACAAACCCGATGAGTCAGAAATGCGGCGCAAATGGCAGCAATTGAGTGAAATGTTACCCTCTTCCCATACACTGCACAAGCAATTGAGTGACTATGCTGAGGATGGTGGAATTAGCAGATTGCGCTCTTTACTTAAGGAGCATGTGTCTATTCATGGGATGAAACAACTTTTAGAAGACACTGAAAGGGCTGTGATCGCTTTACGTGAAGAGCAGATCTATTTAAAAAATCTCTTAGAGGAAATACCGACATATTTACCAATTATTGAAAGCCAAGCTTTTCTCACCTTGCGCGAAGCCATCGAGAACTTAGTCACCACTTACAGACAATTTTCTGAAGATTTAGATAAACAGCCTATATTAAAGAATAGTACCGGAGTTTCTATCAGTAATATTGTCAAGGATGAACTCATTGATAAAATATTCTTTGATTGGAGTGAGTGGACTTTACTCTTCGACAGAACTAAAAATGGCACCATCGCCTTAACAAAACGTGAAAGCTTTTTTGAAGAAGACGAAGTTGACGACTTTATTCCCACGAAAAGCGATGATTTCTATCCATCATTTGTGCAAACAATAGAGGAAATGCAAGTCTTTGCTCATGAAAGCACGACAGAAGCAGTCGCACACTTATTTGGTAAATTGTCTGGCAGTGTGGAAATACAACGCGACAAACTGAACCCAATATTACTACCAGAAAAGGAACAGTACATTGAGAACAAATTTGGCAGGAGTCAAGTTCGCTTATTTAGAAATCTCCAGCGTGCGCTCGATCCTACTCATAAATGGCAGAAACTCGTCATTCAACACAGTGGACTTGCAGGTAATGCTTCCCCTATCAATCCTGATGCCTTATTTCCCCTAGCACGTAAAGATGATAAGCACCAAAATGGTCAAATATTCGACTGGAGCCCTGATAAAAAGTTTCCCGTTACCCCAAGGCCATTTAATCACCAAATCGCCGTTTTACGACTGCGAGATGAAATAACTGCCAGTACTAGTTTGCACTTATTGCAATACGTGAGTCAGTTAACCAAACAGGTGAAATCTTCTTTTTCTCAAGCCTTGAAGGAAATTGTAGACAACTTGCAAGAACTTTTAAAGTCAAAGAATGAACCTTTAATCAGATACATCGCCTCCACATCTGGAGAAACTTCTCCTCTCACTCCTCTATGGTTAGAAACTCTTTCGCAAATACCGACGATTTTTTATCCAGAAGAATAGGGAATTCAATTGAAGAAGAAATCAGAAGTAGGGGCAGGTTTACCAGATTAATTTTGCCGCCGATAAGTTAATCAGTAAAACCTGCCCGTACAGGCGTAGGGGCAGGTTTACCAGATTAATTTTGCCGCCGATAAGTTAATCAGTAAAACCTGCCCGTACAGGCGTAGGGACAGGTTTACCAGATTAATTTGGAAGCCAATATATTAAGCTGTAAAACCTGCCCGCACAGGAGTCAGATTAATTCTTCATCTAGCCGTTCCCCATTCCCCAAATAAAAATGTCTGTCAAAATTGAGCTTTTAAATAGTTATCAGTTACGCACTAAAGACTGTAGCCTATTGCTTTTGCCAGTCATAGAAATAAAACCTACTGAAAGGTTCAACCTACCTCATATTTCCAGGATTGATATTTCTGTGAGTGGAATGCCGGAAGATTTGGCAACACTAATCCAAGCGGCATATAAAAGTATTAACTTTTCTCGTACAAACCAGCTACTGAGACTCTCTAGCCCACAGCGATTGCGGCAGATTGATTGTTGGTGGAATAAACCTTTACCTGCAGGTGTCAACTGTAATTTACAGGTAAGTATGAAGTATTTCGATTCCGATGAGACGGGTGAACCGAACCTGTCTGCACCCAGAAACTCAGTAGCAGACTGCGATATATGGACTTATCCCGTAGGAGATTTTCTAACACAAATGACAGTTCCGCAACTATTGCCCTTTAAACCCATACTACCTGTGGAAAACAAAAAGCCAGAAATCAATTACCCAGGCTGGTTTGCCATTGATTTTGGCACTTCCAACTCTACAGTCACTCTCTACGATCCGAAAGTGATTGTGACTCCAGATAGTTTGCCGGCAGAACAAGAGGCTAGGTTGCGCGATCGCATCTCCAACTGGCTCAGTCAGTGTCCCGTAGATGACTTACCCGGTATCAGTCAAGATGCTTGGAATTGTGAGTGGCAAAAGTGTCTCACTCAACTGATGTCAATCTTTAGTATGGATACATACACGGGTTCTACTATAAATAGAATACCACACGATCACAATCGTCACCAGATCGTTTCTCTATTTCAAGGCTTTGACAGTCATGACTTATTGGCAGCTATTCAGCAAATAGAGATTTGCGTTTTTCAACGATTGCCTTGGTTTCGTTCTGCTGCTAGTAAACGGTTATACGAAATCTACCACGAAGTCTTCCGCGTACCACCTTTAGAATGGCAAAGTTTGATATCCGTAGAACTGGACAAAGACCGTCGTTTGAGTGAAATTAAGAGTGAGTTAGAAGTCGTCAGTTTGGAACATTCAAATGACGACTCGGCAAAAGTTAAAGTTATTTTGGGTGAACAAGCTCGGCAGCACAGACTAGATGCCATCGGCAATGAAGAGCCGATAGAAGGGAAATTTCTCCACTCACCCAAGCGCTACTTTGGGCTAGAACGCGGTTTTCAAGTCACAATTGATGGTAAGGTGGAAACAATTCAGGTTAACCAACTCCTGCAAGCTGCGTATGCGGAATTAATTGGGTTAACCGAGAAGTACCGTCAACGTTACCCTGGTAAGTGTTCTGAAGGTAAATTCTACCGAGCCGTGGTGACATACCCAACGATCGCCTCACCATTTGTACGTCGCGAGATTGAGAACTTGGTGAGAAAGCTGGATATCGTCGATGTGCAGATGGCTTATGACGAAGCGATTTCCGTTGCCATCTTCTTTCTCTGGCGAGAGTTTGGCGGTGATTTGAATGTCGGCATTGAGTCTTTCAAAACCCGGTGTCGTTTCGATGGGGATAAATGGTGGCAAAATGTTTTAGTTCTGGATATCGGTGGGGGAACCACTGATTTAGCACTCATTCGTCTGACGCTAGAAGAAATTAACCCCTTCTCACCAGGTGAAGATCGAGGCGATGGCGGACGCTATTATAAACTTACTCCGAAACTGTTAGGTTCATCGGGTCATTTGCAGTTGGGTGGGGAACTGATTACCCTGCGGCTATTCCTACTGCTCAAAGCGGCGATCGCTGATTGTTTGCTGACAGCAGTCACCGATGAACGTTTGAGTGCATATGTTTTGAAAGTAGATCCAATGGAGTTGAGCGATCGCTTTGTGTACCAAGGCAAATTCTCACCCGGTAGTCTGTTAGCTTGTGTAGACAAAGATATCAAGGAAGGCGACGCTTACAAAGATGCCTTAAATGCTGCCGAGAAAGTTTTACCTACCCGGTGGAAAAACTCGCCATCCCGCACACAAACATTCTACACCCTGTGGGAACAAGCTGAAAATGCGAAAATCGCTCTCGCTCAAAAGCTTCCACTAGACGCATCTGAACCCATCTTTGTACTCGACGGACAAAAAATTGCCGAATTGCTGCAACATAGTGACATCCAATTACCAAGCGAGGTGATCAACTTTTTGTCGGTGACAATTACAGTACAGCAATTTGAAAAGGCTATCTCTCCTGTGATTCGAGAAGCGATCGGTATCGCCCAAGGATTAGTAGAGAATGCGTTAATGAACAAAACGAATGCTCCTCAAGCCCACCCTCACGACAATGAACTTGTAGATTGGGTGATTTTATCAGGAAAAACTTGCCAGATCGCTCTTGTCGAACGCGAACTTTACCGAGTTTTTAGCAAATCTGACTATTTTGTATGGAACTCCGAGCGAGTCACCTTTGAACCAGAATACACCAAACTTGCCACCTCTGCAGGAGCCTGCTTTGCTGAGAAGCTTAGACAATTGGGTTTCGCTCCTCTTGAGTCAAAGGAATTGCTGCGTAGAGGAGTCAATCAACTTTATATTGATGTCAAAAACCTATTTTACTTTCTGCCATGCTCCTTTAAGAGGGAAGTGATTGGCGGCAATTTAGATCCGATTTTTTATGCCAGTCAAGAACTTTATCAACTCAAAGCAGGCGATGCTCGAGCAAAGTATCGGAGCAGTTGGCAGGGAATGCAATTAACCAACAACATTATCCGTCAAGACTTTGAGAAGATAAAACCCCAACTTTGGGGCAGCTACAACGGCGACGCACTGATGAAAAAACTGGAAATCAATGAGGAAGATTTTAAAACTCATATCAAAGTCCAGTTTGAGATTGATCAAAAGCTAGATATCGACTTGCTGCTGTGCCGGGGTAATCCCCACTACATTATCCCTGTGAATTTACTCAGCTTGGATACGGCAAAAGCGATCTCGATAACAACAGTGTTTTCTGATAACGCTCAAGTCGTCTGCGATATTGCCGTGAATGTAGCTGAATCCGCAAATGCAATGAAAACAGATGCTCATACTGTCTTATTTGATGCTAGTAAAGACTATAGCAAGGAGTGGAGCGTTTTTCGCTATGATGGTGCCATACAACCGCAAGGAATCGGTTTAATTGCTGAATTACCTCCATTTCCTGCAAGTGGCAAACATACTTTTTACTTCCAATTTCACAACCCAAAATCCCATAAGTGGGAACTCATCGGTGAATTGCCCGAACCTGCCGTCCTAACTGAGTTTCCTTGCCGATATTACGTCTCTCTCAACGAGAAAGGAATCCTGCGGGTACATGCGTTTGAGGTTCCTTATTGGACATCCACAAGTCCAGAATGTCTCAAACAGGAGGGATGCGTTTTTCGAGACACTCTCCAGCCACAACCCAACGATGTCAAGGCAGAACGCGATCCATTTTCTGGAGAACACTAAATGAGTGCTGAGTGCTGAGTACTGAGGAGCCCGCGCCGTGCGGGGGTTCCCCAACGCAATATAGGAGTGCGACGGGAAACCCGTATAGGCGCACTGGCTCCCGTTGAGGCGACTGGCGTTGCTGAGTTTAAAGTTTTTCATTGAAATCTGTATGACTACTCCCGTGATTGAGTGTACGATTACCTATCTCCTTGCTCTTCTTTTTTGGCTTACTAGGATCAGGAACGGTTTTTTATATAGGTATTCATTCAGGAGCGGATCGGGAGTAGTTTCTAGTACTTAACATTCATCACTTAATACTTATAACTCACACTCAAACTCAGCACTCAGGACTCAGCACTCAGGACTGATTACTCAGCACTCAGGACTAAATTTATGCTGAATTTTAACAAGTTATTAGAGATTGAAAACTCAAATTTAGCTTGGGTACTGCGGTTGGGTTTGCACGGACTCCAAACTCAACTACAACAAGCACTTCTTACAGCGACTACAGATCCGGGAAACAATGCTTGCGAGGAATTACTGCGGGAATTAGAGACTGTTTTGCAACCAATATCTCAGCAGGAGTCTGTGAGTATAGAGGATAATTTTTCTTGGGAGGATTTGCTAGAACCAGCAGAAGGCGAACCTAAACTGACACATCTTGGCAAGGCTTTGCTTGCTGACCGGGAATTAATGAACTATATCGGTCAATATCAATTTTACAGCACCAATGATGCCGATTATTGGAATGAGATGCAACGTTTGTTGTTGCGCGTTCCTGACAAGATAGCTCATACTTGGCAAGAGCGGATTTTGGTAGCGGTGGGAATTGAAGGTGCTGTGGAAGATGAACAATTGACTGAGTACTTACCGTTTACGCGCCATGAATCTCTGTACCCAGGTTTGAAAGGGAAGATGAACGCGACTGGGTTGTGCTTATCTGACAAAGTTGAGTTTGATCAAAGGCTGATGGTAGAAACACAAGGTGGAGAACTTGATTTTCTGGCGGGAGTTGTCTCTACTTGTCTGAAGTTTATTGAGTTAGACTCTTGTTTGCATCATGCTTTCAAGAGTGTAGATCGCTTTGGTGTTAGGTCTTTGAATTCAGAGTTGGAGAAGTCTAAGTACATCACAACACTCATAAATCGCTTCCGGCGCGTACAAGCAACTGCTGACAACACAGATTTGGCAATCGCTTTGCGTGCTAGACTTGATTTAGATGAAGCAATCCACTCTTTGGTGCATTTGCCCCCGTGCGATCGCTACTCTTGGTGGGGTAAGTTGCAACAAGAAGCACGACGCACTCTAGATCTAGTCGTTGAAAGAGCGCGGGAAGCTGGTATCAGCGTGCAAATCCGTCCTTTATGGGGAACTTATGCTGATGTCTATACTTGCTCAAAAGACGATCTGCAACTAGATATCGGTAGAGTGCGCGGGGAAGTGTCTGCGTGCCTCCGAGTTTATGCCAAGATTAACGATGAGGTGCTTCCAGGGCGTGTACTTTTCCGTTCGTCTGGATAAATATATTAGACATAAGCGAGAAATGATGTAGGGGCGTTCGCCTTCAGGCGTTCTGTGTAGGGTACGGTTGTTCGCCCCTACCAAGGATTTGAACGAACGCATAATAATTAATTGTCGGAGACGTCTATTTGTCTGTTCCCATTAAATTGTGTCCGGATCAACCCCCATCTCTCTTAATCGCTCTGCCAGTCGAATCGCTCGTTGTCGTTCGTTTTCGGCTCGTTGTCGTTCGTTTTCACTCGACTCTTTTCCAGTCGGAATCACTAAACCTGAGCGATCGCACCACCGCAGCCATTGCCCAGGTTGATCTTCAAACGTGCCCGTCCATAATGTCAAACCCAGTCCAAGTGTTTCCAGCCAGAAAGGTTCTGCCAGTTCCACATACTTTCCTGCTGTCAGCACGTATACCCGTAACAATGCCCGGTTCATTTGCTCAGCTTCTTGGATCTGAAGCAACGGGTCAAATACAGCGTAGTATGCCACACCTATCCGGGCATAATCATCTTTTTTTGTGCCTAATTCCTTGCCTTTACGGTTGGACACAATTTCAATCGCCACTTCCGGTGTTTTACCAAACTCCCACACGAAGTAACTGCGATTTTGCTTTTGACTCCAGTCGGTAGGCATTTGTACGTTCAAGCTCACAAAAACATCTGGTACCACTGGGTCCTGCTTTGGGGAGTAAAATATCCCTACATTTGCTGCTGCTATAAATGGAGATGGCAGCACCTGTGAGCTATAGACTGGTTCCACCAGCAGCCGTTGTTGTTTTTCACTTTGGAAGTTATCCACTGGTTTGTTATCCTCAATTTCCAGTTTGCTGATATCGGGGATAACAATGTCCGAGGTATCTAGAAGTTGCTGAGGCATAGGACATAAATGAGATCAAAAGTGCGTAGCTATAGATGACAGCAATAAGTATTATAATTATGCACAACTTTTTTCGTTGTGATGGAAATAAAAATAAAAAGGCATTATTGTTACAGATTTAATCAGGTGAGGTGATCGCGCTTGTGGCAGTGCCGTCTCACCAAAAGACTGAAAAATCTGCCAGCCTCATTACAAGTAAGGGGTT
>CALMVQ010000178.1 GCA_937873135.1 uncultured Scytonema sp.
CGAATACTGGTTCTGGAGTCATTATTAACCACCAAGGAAACACATATAGTGTCCTCACTAATGAGCATGTGGTGCGACTTAAGGGAAACTATACCATCCAAACTCCTGATGGTCGGCGCTATAACTTAAATCAGAGCATTGTCAAATCCTTTCCTGGTGTAGATTTAGCAGTATTGCAATTCAACAGTACAGAAAATTATCTTACATCAAATTTAGGCAATTCTCAAGAACTGAGTGAAGGCACAACAATTTATGTTGCTGGCTGGGTTGATCCTGATGCTGGTAGTTCAGAACGCGGTTATAAATTTTTACCAGGAAACATTTCTCAGATTGTGAGAAATCCCAAGGAAGGATATGCTTGGGTTTATACCAATCAAACTAGGCAAGGAATGAGTGGTGGTCCTGTTTTAGATGTGCAAGGCCGCTTGGTGGCAATTAATGGACGACTCCAAACCAATCCTGAAACAGGCGCAACAGATTATTTTGGCATTCCTATTAATACTTATAAGACACTCGCATCAGCAGCTATAACTGTTCCACCGCAAACTATAGCACAACCTGCTAAACCGCCACAGTCAAGAACTTCCCAGCTACCACAACCTACATCACCACGACTGTTTACAGAAAATCCTAAAGAATTAATAGATCCTAACCAAAACTTGAGGAATGGGATCGCCCGCATGAGAAAGGCATCTCTTATTAACAGAGAAGGCATTACAGGAGACACTCTATTTGCTTTAGGTTTGACTCATTTTCAACAGCAAAAGTACCAAGAGGCTATTGGAGATTTCCAAGCTGGTTTGAGGCTAAAACCCAATGATCCAGATGCGTTGTTCAATTTGGGCAATGCTTACTATGTGCTGGGCAAATTCCCAGATGCGATCGCCCAGTACAACAAAGCAGTTTCCTTCAACAGACAATTCTGGCCCCCAGTCCACAAAATTGGGTTAATCTTATACGAGCAGGGTGATACTCAGGGAGCAATTAAGCAATGGCTTGCGGTGATCGCTATTAACAAGCAAGCCGCAGAACCTGCATTGGCACTAGCCGTGGCACTGTATACCAAAGGCGATCGCCAACAAGGTTTGGCAATGGGAGAAGCGGCACTCCGCATTGATAAAAGCTACAGTAATTTGGATGTTCTGAAGCAGAAACTCTGGGGCAAACGCCTGCTTACCGATACCAAAAAATTCTTAGAAAAACGGTAATTGTATATTTCTATTTGACTTTTGACGAACCCGTTCGCGTAGCGGACGCACCAGAAGGGGCGTGACTGCTATGACTGATAAATATTAATATTCTTGAACAACAAAAACTTGAGACGAATAACCTTTTTTATTTTGTTTTTTTATCCTAATTAAGGCTCTTGATAAAGATTTTTTTTACTGGTAATAAACTGGTCAATTGTTTCAGCTTGTCCTTGATAATCTCTGTCTTCTTTGCAAATAATGATGCCACTTGTCTCTCCCTCCCCGCAGGCGGGGATGGGTTCTTTTATTATGGGTGATTTGACGGACGACATGAGAGGAAAGACAAGTGATTATTCCTGAGTTGAGACAAACTAGTAAAAGGCTACCAGAGGCAGCGCTACTGTTCGGCAAAAGCCCGTTCCTCAGATCTTGCACCTCTCCGTACAATCCCAAGTAACATAAAAGAATAAGCGATAAAGCTACCTTATTTTTATGGTCTTTTATCGCCAAATCAAGGGTTTTTGTTTAATACTGAGTAACTAAACTACATCAATTTTTATTGGTGCAAGATGTAAGGTTCTGAACTTAGCTCCAAAATTTGTCACCCCAACGCCTGATCAAGGTGTAAATACGGTAAAGTTGGATTCTGTATAACAATTGTCTGATGCGACTTTCTTCGGTTTCGGGCAACAAAAGCTAATTAGAGAACATATGATGAAGCTTTGTTATGGAATTCCAATAGTATTGCGGCGATCGCTATTAACAAGAAAGCCGTAGAACCTGCATTGATTTACTTAGTAATTATTTTATGTAAAATATTTATGAATTTTTCATCCCGGTTTAATGTAGTTTTTGGTCTGTTGGGTACAGTAGCAATCCCACTGCTACAAGTTCAAGTTGCGATCGCCGCGATACCAGCACAAGTAAATAAAACTGCTCAGCAGGTGACAGTTCGCATAGATGGAGCAAATACTGGTTCTGGAGTGATTATTGACCGTCAAGGAAACACTTATACTGTTTTGACGAACTGGCATGTTGTACAAGAACCAGGAAATTACACCATTCAAACTTATAACGGCAAAAAATACCAGCTTGACCGTAGCCAATTTAGACACTTGGGTCAAGTGGATTTAGCAGTGTTGCGATTCACCAGTACAGAGAACTATAGCAAAGTAGAAGTATCTTCTGACCAATTGAGTTCAGGTGCAACAGTTTATATTTCTGGTTGGGCAGATCCAGATGCTGTCAGCACAGCACGCGAGTACGTAATTTTACCGCAAGTAATTACTAGGGTTGCGCAAAACCCCAAGAATGAATACGCTTTAGTTTTTAGCAATCCCACAAAACCAGGGATGAGTGGTGGTCCTGTTTTGGATGAGCAGGGACGTTTGGTGGGAATTCATGGGCAAGACAGGTTAGATGTAAGAACTCAGGCACCTGATTTTTTGGGCATTCCGATCAAAGCTAATATTGCTGCTATTCAAGCTGAATTAGATAAGTTGGGTGCAACCCAGCAACCCCGAAATACTAACACCACATCAACCAACTTTATTTTAGCAACCACTGTTATTGGAGATTCCACAAAGGTTGATAAGACCAATATTTTGTCTACCTTGATTTCTGGGATTTATTCCGTGGCCATCAGCCCAGATGGCAGGACTTTAGTTAATGGTAGTTATGACAAAACCATCAAAATTTGGAATATCGCCAGTGGGCAACTCATCCGTACTCTCCAAGGTCATTCCGGTTTGGTTAATTCCGTGGCCATCAGCCCAGATGGCAGGACTTTAGTTAGTGGTGGTGGGGACAAGACGATCAAAATTTGGAATATCGCCAGTGGGCAACTCATCCGTACTCTCCAAGGTCATTCCGGTTTGGTTAATTCCGTGGCCATCAGCCCAGATGGCAGGACTTTAGTTAGTGGTAGTCACGACCAAACCATTAAAATTTGGCGATTGTCTGAGCGTTAATTTCAAATGATTTAATCCTCTATTCTGCAATTCATAGAAATTTAGGATAAATTTGGTGTTGTATATATTGATTGATAGAATAGTAAATTAAGCGAAGCTATTACTGCTACTTCTAGTCCAATTAGAATTTTATGGGTGGCGCGATCGCCTATTTATAGAATCTTTAAAAAAATACATAAATAATTCTATAACTATAAATAGAGTAAATTAATGAGAGGTGTTTCATGATACAGACTCAAATCAAAATGACAACACTATACAAGCGCTTGTCGGAGGTTGGCTTTCCTGAGAAGTTTGTTCGGGATAAAGCACTGCCTGATTGGTGGGATGAAGAATTTGAAACCACGCCAGGGGCTGTAGTAGAGGCGGCTGCCTATGTTTCGCGCCGATTAAACCTTGACATTACCTCTTTACTAGAACCCTCAGCTACCCCAGTTTTTAAGCAATCATGTCAGGCTAAGTTTAAAACAAAGCAAGGAACTACAAATCAGCAGCTTTTAGTTGCATACTGTATGGCAACACGTATTGCTGAAATGGTTGCCTATGCCTGTGTACAAAAGTATAACTTATTACCTGCTGAATCAAAGCTTGTGCGCGATGAAATTCTTAAACATCAACAGTTGGTTAACCTAGAGGGGCTATTGAAACTATGCTGGAATTATGGAATTCCAGTAGTTCACTTTGATGGGTTTCCATTAGCCCAGGAAGTGTACAAATTTAATGCTATGGTAGCGTTTTTTGAAGAACGCCCAGTTATTGTCATTAGTCTGAATCAGTGTTCACCTACTAGATTGCTGTTTATTTTAGCGCACGTATTGGGGCAGATTATTAAAGGTCATGTGAATAATTATGCAATTGTATATGAGGAGATTGAAATAGAAAATGTAGATATTGAAGAAATAGAAGCCAAGGTATTTGCTGTTGAAATTTTGTTGGGAAAGCCCGACGTAGCGAGTTCAACAAACTACAATTTCAAAGGAGAGCAACTGGCAGCTTATGCTCAAAAGATTTCAGAGAGAGACGATATTACTAAAACAATAAATCACTATGCCTTACAATACCTGGACTTAGACAGATTGGATGAAGATAGTCAGGATTACTTAAAATTAGCACTTATGGAGTAGTATTTGCCAGTAGTTTGTTTTAATAATTTCTCCTGTATGTGGATGTGTCGGAAATCCTTCTACGTCAGGATTGGGATTAATACCTGTCAAAGCTTGAATACAAATGATACCGCAGGTATAAACATCGCTGCTCAATTTTGGTTTACCATTGGTTTGTTCGCTAGGTGTATAACCACGAGTACCGATGGGAATAGTAAAGGTCGTTTGTCCCTGAGGATTAACGACCTGAGTGGTAATTTCTTTAACTGCACCAAAGTCAATCAGCACAACTTTATTGTCTGACTGGCGTCGCCGGATATTTGATGGTTTGAGATCGCGGTGAATCACCTTTTGCTGATGAACAAAGGCTAAAACTTCTAAAATATTTTGTAAAAGTTTAATGACAACAGCTTCACTTAGTTGTTTACCTGGAATTACCTCTTGGTTTAAGTCGTGACCTTCAATATACTCCTGAACTAAATAAAATTTTTGATTCTCTTCAAAGTGGGCTAACAATCGCGGTATTTGGTCGTGTTTTCCTAACTCTTCCAAGGTTTTTGCTTCTTGGTCAAACAAACGTTTTGCTTCTCGTAAAGTATATGGATCGCTAGCCAGTGGCTTCAACTGCTTAACAACGCATTGAGGATTTCCCGGTCGTTGCATATCTAATGACCTGAGTAAGTATTTAAAAGGTTGAGATAATTTGCAGTGTTATATGTTGCGTCCCATCGATAAGAGCGATATGTTACCTCACCAAACAAACCTGTTTGCTCAATCTCACCTGTTTTATTAGGGACTTCCTTCTCACGCAAAGGAGGCTCATCGTCTTTAACCAGTTGAGGAGCTAAACTTTGATATAGCTCCTGTACTTCTTCAAAGAAGCCATTACTAGCATCACTATATATATGTTCATTCCAAAATAGCGCGATCGCTCCTTTAGATGTGAGGGCAAGATCCGTTTTTTTGTAAGCAATAGTTGGGTCAAGCCAATGAAAAGCAGTTGCCGAAATCACTAAATCAAAAGCATTTTCTTCTATTACCCAATCCTCGAAAGCGGTGTTACGCACTTCTACTTGCGAATAAGCAGCCAGATTTTTTTGGGCAACTGTAGCGAGATTCTTACCCAACTCAATGCAGAGTATACGATAACCCAGACGTGCAAAAGGTACAGTTGCTTGACCAGTACCACAACCAATCTCTAATATCCTTCCTCCTGGATTGATTCTTGATAGAGACACCACATCGTCAAAAAGCGCCTCTGGATATCCTGGCCGTACTTGATCATACAGCAGCGCCACTTGATTAAAAGTGGTTCTTAACTGACTTCTATCATCTGTCATGAGTTGGTTGTCATACCATAATTTGCTGTGTTTAATATTTTCTACTAAGTTGTGGTCTCGTGTAGTATTTAACCCCTTCTTTCTTCTTATTCTCATTTACTAGAGCTTATTGACATCAAAGAGAATCTCCTTATATTGCTACAAAGGATACTCTGTCTAGGTTTCATCCTTTTTTTTATATCGAACTCAGGTTTATAGAAGTCGGGGATCTGTGTGTTCACATAAATCAATTAGGATTGCTATATCTAATTAGAAAATATTTAAAAAAGTACACGAGTCGCAGATGAAACTAAGTTTATGCATGATTGTGAAAGATGAAGAAGCCGCACTACCTAAATGTCTTGGCAGTGTCAAAAATGTGGTAGATGAAATGGTGGTGCTAGATACAGGCTCGACCGATCGCACTTGCCACATTGCCACCAAATATGGTGCTAAGGTGCATCAGTTTCAATGGTGCAATGATTTTAGTGCTGCCCGCAATGAAGCTTTAAAATACGTTACCGGAGACTGGATTCTGGTATTAGATGCGGATGAAACTCTGACTCAGAAAATTGTGCCGCAGTTGAAAGAGGCAATACAACAAGAAGAATACCTCCTAATTAACCTTGTTCGTTCGGAAGTTGGTGCAGAACAATCTCCCTATTCTCTTGTTTCTCGCTTGTTCCGCAATCATCCAGATATCCGCTTTTCCCGTCCTTACCATGCCTTAGTGGATGATAGCGTAGCTGCAATTTGCGAGAAGGAATCACATTGGCAAATTGGCTACATCCCAGGTGTGGCACTTCTACATCAAGGTTATCAAAAAAGCTCCATTGCCCAACAAAACAAATACGCTAAAGCACAGGCAGCGATGGAAGAGTTTATTACTACTCACCCCGATGACGCCTATGTTTGCAGTAAGTTGGGAGGATTGTATGTGGAAACTGGGAAAATAGCACAAGGTATTGAATTATTATCACGGGGAGTGACAAATTGTCAAGAAAATTACGAAATTTTATACGAACTTTACTATCATCTTGGCATTGCCTACACTCGGGTGCAAAATCCCAAACAGGCGATCGCTCACTATCAAGCTGCCATTAAGTTGCCGATTTACCCGATATTAAAGTTGGGAGCATATAACAATTTGGGTAATTTGCTCAAAGCATCTGGAGATATCAACAGTGCTAAGACTGCTTATGAAACAACTGTCAAGATTGACCCTAGTTTTGCGGCAGGTTACTACAATCTCGGCATGACACTGAAAGCCATGAGTTTGTATACGGATGCGATCGCATACTACCAAAAAGCCATCCAGTTAAATCCCAAATATGCAGAAGCTTATCAAAATCTAGCAGTCGTACTGCTTAAAACTGGCAATATCCAAGAGAGTTTGATAGCTTTTAAGAAAGCGATCGCTCTTCACGAACAGCACAATCCTGAGGAGGCGAAGCGACTGCGCCAGGGGTTACAAGAGATGGGATTTAAGTTGTGAGTGTGCACAGCTACAGGCAGATTGGACACTCTTGGATGAGCGGGAAGGTAGGAAAATTGCCAAGCGTCTGGGACTGAGGGTTACGGGAATATTGGGCATTTTACTACATGCGGAGCAAGTTGATGATTTATCATCATTACCAGAGGTGATTAACCAATTGCGGGAACAAGCTGGTTTTCGCATTGCGCCAGCTTTGCTAGCAGAGATTTTTCAGGAAAATGATCAGTAGGCAAGTAAGTATCTAGTACAACAAGGCAAAAGTAAAAAGTAAAAAGTAAAAAGAAAGAACACTTATTTTATAAGCTTTTTACCTATTTCAGATGGGTGGGTTATTTCCGCCGCTCTGTACTAGTCCTCTAAAGAGGAATGAGCGCTATTAGCCTGGGACTTCGAGTCCCAGGCGGATGAAAATGGAGAAAGAAATAGCCCTGCTTATGACAACCACCTACCACTAACTAACCACTAACAACTTCTAACAAACTTCTCCAATCTATCCATCCCCTTCTCAATTGTTGCCATATCAGTGGCGTAAGAAAGGCGAATGTTCTCATCAGCACCAAAGGCGATGCCGGGAATGACTGCGACTTGCTCTTTTTCCAGTAAGGCGTTGCAAAATTCTAGAGATTTGACTTTCATTTTGCTGATATCAGGAAACAGGTAAAAAGCACCATCTGGTTTCGGACAACTCAGTCCGGGAATGGCGTTGATTCTTTCTAACATCACCTGTCGCCTTTTGGCAAAAGCTTGGCGCATTTCTTCGACACAGTCTTGCGAACCTTCCAAAGCGGTGATCGCACCATATTGGGCAAAGGTACACACATTGGATGTGCTATGACCTTGAATTTTACTTGCTGCCTTGATAATCTCAGTAGATCCAGCCAAGTAACCAATCCGCCACCCCGTCATTGAGTAACCTTTGGCAAAGCCATTACTAATAATAGTACGGGCAAATATTTCCTTTCCTAGTGAACCGATACTGAGATGTTGTACACCATCATAAAGAATCTTCTCGTAAATCTCATCAGAAACAACTAAGATATCGGCATCAACGACAACTTCTGCCAAAGCCTTGATTTCATCTGGCGTATAAACCATCCCAGTTGGGTTCGATGGCGAATTGAGAACGAACAACTTAGTTTGAGGCGTAATTGATTTACGGAGTTGTTCAGGAGTAATCTTGTAACCAGTGGAAGCATCTGTGTTAACTATGACTGATTTTCCACCTGCGATGGTTACCATCTCTGGGTAACTCACCCAAAAAGGTGCAGGAATAATCACCTCATCCCCTGGCTCAATCAGTGCAAGCATCAAGTTAAATAGGGAATGCTTACCACCATTGGTAACAATGACATTTTCCGCTTTGTAATCAAGACCGTTGTCAGTCTTCAGCTTGCGTGCGATCGCTTCCCTTAACTTTGGTTCTCCTGCTTCTGGGCCGTACCTAGTTTTACCTTCTTGTAAGGCTTTTTCCGCAGCTGCTTTGACGTGTGCTGGAGTCTCAAAATCTGGTTCTCCAGCGCTAAAACTACAAACATCTATTCCTTCTGCCTTCATTGCGTTTGCTTTCGCTGTAATAGCTAAGGTCAAAGAAGGAGACACCTGACTTACTCTTTCTGCCAGTTTCATGCTCATCCCAGGCAAATTTTCACATATTCCAGAATATCTCAGAATATTGATATAGATCTGTATTTTAATAATTCCTTAGACCATCATGTTCTTTTTGTTCTTGTATGTCATTTTTTACCAATATTTGCTACAAAGGACTAATTAACGCCCTTAAGAAGGCAGCTATGCTGCTATGTATCCCCATAAATAAATTTTAGGGGATTTAATTTGGACGCCGTATTCGCGGATCGCTGCGCCAGAGCGAAATACATTTTTTTTTACCTTTCATAAATAAATTTAGGGGCTTGTACCCATACTGGCAGATGGAAAATAAATTTTTCCCTTCAGCATAGCTGCCCTCTGCCCTCTGCCTTTCTTTGGTCACCTCCTCACCAGAGGGTAAGATTTGCACTTCTACAGATATCAAGTTGTCAGGTTGAGATGTTTTGTAACCGTTCACGGGGGGGTAGATCATTAGCATAAATTCTAACGCCCTTGCATAGCATGAGTTTGGGGTGATTTCTAGTAGGCGCTAATAGTACCTAAAATGTCTAAGCGACAATTTCCAGACGAGTATAGAACTTTGGACTACTGAAAATTAACCGGAAAAAATCAAATCTAGACTGGTTTTCGTACTGATTTCATCTTGGACATTTTTTTGAGCCCCCCCGTGAACGGTTACGATATTTTTATCCTCCTTGTTAATTTTTCAACCTGCCACTTATCTGTTGAGTTTTGCTACTCATTTCGAGCGAATGAATCACACTCTTGCACGTATCCCAGATGGATTACAGTCCGACGCGTGACACAACTCTAGCGTTCAAAATGGATGAGATTTAAACAACGTTCCTAAGAAATTAATAATGGGTTTCCAAAAAATGCCTGTTAATACGTAAGGTGCATATTGGAACAATAGTAAATTTGACAGCCTTGATTGCTTTAATGGTACATACTCTATGATAAATGGCACAATACAGGTAAGTCCGTAAGCAGTCGCTAAAGCTGTACTCAAGCGCGGAGGTGAACCAGGGATGGGACTATAGTAAATCCCTATCACAATCAAAAAAATCATTAAAAATTGCTCCCATAAACACCACGATTGAGGTGAAAGAAAATAGACTAATTGGGGAAAGCTTTTGTCAATTTCTTGGCGCATTCCCAATAGTACTGCCCAAGTAGCAGCCCCAACAATGCCATCACTTTTTAATCCATAAATTTTTTGGAAACGTTTAACTGCTTTTTCAGTTTCCCAATCAAAATACCCATTGGGATCTTTTTTAGAAAATCCTTCCTCGTAGAGAATCGTTTGTAGTTCCTTAACAGCATCTGGTGATTCTATAGGCTTTCTTTTTTGGCTACGGGAAAGTTTTGGGTATAAAAGGCAAGCCCAGGTCAGTGGTCCAACTACTCCATCGGCTAAAAGATTATTTCTTTTCTGTAATTCTTTTACTGCCATGTCTGTTTGGTCGTCGAATTTACCAGTAATCTCTGTAAGTAAACCTTGAAATTTCAACTGTACTTGCAGTTCGTTGATTGATTCCTGTACGGATTTTGGGGAAAATTCTTGGTAAAGAATAGGGCGTTTATTGAATACGCAGACTTGTTTTTCTTCTGGAAAGTAAAGACGAATTTTTTTTAAGCCAAATAAGACAGCCAGGGATTTAATTGGTCTATTCATTGAGCATTTCTATGATGATTGTGATCTATGGACGTTAATTGTTACAAAAATTTCATCAAACTAGCTAGAAAATAGCCTACTGAGTTGAGAGCAAACAGCCAATGAACCAAATTCAAAATTTGTTAGCAATTTGTCAAAATATTGTTTGTTACAATGTTGTTAATACGACATTGATGACGGACTTATAGGGTGATATTTATGTCAGGTCAGTCAGAGAATGGGAATCATACTAAAACTTGGTATCGCAAGCTTTTGCACGAGTGGCACATAGACCGTTTACTGACTGACTTAGAGGCTACAACTCAAAGTCGATACAGGCAAAATACTAAACAAGACCTGTTACTTGGGTTGCTGTGCGGATATAGCTTGAAAAAGATAAGTCAGGATTTACACAAGGATAATCCTAGTGTCAGAACAGGATTGAGTAATATATACCGCGACATTGAGACTTTGACAGGAGAACCAGATAACACTGTTAGATCGACTAACCTTGTTTACATTTTGGAGAGACACGGTTATCGCAAGGGTGTTGCTGCATCTGTCATCAGTAACCGCAACATAGAACACAATCTGCCATCGCCAACCTACACAGAATTTATTGGGCGTGAGGGAGATATGAAAAAGTTACTAGAACGCCTTTCACCAGAGCATGGCGCTCATATGATTACCGTACATGGTATTGGTGGTGTAGGTAAAACGGCATTAGTATTAGCAGCAGCTTACAAGTGCTTAAAAGCTACTTGTGAGAACCACGATGTTGCACCCAGATTTGATGCGATTATTTTCACGTCGGCTAAACAACAAGAACTTATTCCCAATGGAATTTTTCAAAAGCAGCAGGGACAGCGTAACTTACGGGAAATTTTTCGGGAAATTGCTTATGCTTTAGGCGACTCTACTATTATTCAATCTCCCCCGAATGAGCAATGCGATCGCGTCCGCCAAATTCTCTCCCAACAGCGAACACTAATGATTGTAGACAACATGGAGACTATAGAGGACAGAGATGAGGTCATCGAGTTCTTATATAATCTACCGATTTGCGTCAAAGTAGTAATTACCACCCGCGAGCGGATTGCTTTGCTACCTATCAGTCTACAAAATTTGACTTTGGAAGATAGTTTAAAGTTGATTCAGCAACAGGGTGAAGATAAGGATATAAATATTAACTCAAAGGATTCAAGGTTACTTTATGATCGCACCGGAGGAGTACCCCTTGCTATTGTCTATGCAATTGGTCAAGTTTCCAGTGGCTACCCGCTAAATTCGGTGTTAGAGAGGTTAGCGAATGCTAGTGGAGATGTAGCTCGTTTTTGCTTTAAACAATCAGTGCAAGGTATGAGAGGAGAGCCTGCCCATAAATTACTGATGTCACTGGGGATTTTTCCGAACTTTCCGATTCAAACCGCCTTAGTACAGCGTTGCATTAATTCGTAGCGAATTGACAGAGGAAAACTTTTGA
>CALMVQ010000179.1 GCA_937873135.1 uncultured Scytonema sp.
GGGCTAGGGGGTGGGGTTTCAGGATCTAGTTGGCAAACATCACCTGAACTTTGGGCAAAACTCAAGCCACTGGCGCGACAGATGCGGCGCGAACCTACCCCAGCAGAAGAGAAACTTTGGCAAAAATTGAGAAACAAGCAACTTTTGGGCTTTAAGTTTCGCCGTCAGCACGTCATTGACCGTTTTATTGTAGATTTTTACTGTGGGGAAGCACGGGTAGTGCGGTTTAGCAATGAGGATGTGTTGGGTTCAATAGATGGGGTGTTGGAAGAGATTGTGGGTTGGCTACAGAGATAGAACCCAACCCCAACCCCGCTCTCAATGGAGGGGGCTAATGCGATCGCGTTTGGAAGTATGAGTATATTTCATATCAATTCCTATGAATAATGCCTGCGGCAATCAGCTGAGCGTCTACGCATTACCTCAACCCTTTTTCCCGCAACAATGCATCAGCCCAAAGAGCATCTACTTCTGACAGTGCTGGAACTGCCTCTTTGTTGTAATCTACTACTAAATCATAACCTGATATGTCATATAAGTAGTTATGCAAAATTATTTATAGATCTCTTGAACCTGGAATCACGGTTTCACAAGTATTTCAGGCGACGTGAATATAAAATTAATTTTGCACAGGTACTTATTTCATTTAACAACACCTGCAAATCTATAACTGGTTCAGTATCACCAGAACATAAAGGTAGGGGCAATGAAGGGATTACATTTTGTAAATTAAAAGCATATAAATCAGCATAAGGACGCTTATTGCCTCGACAAACTAAAACACGATAGTGGCTTTCAACATGATTTCCCAGAAATGGCATTGGGTTCTCCCTACGCAGTAAATCAATCTCCACTAAATTGGTACGGCTGCCTAAAACCTGCTCGCGCTTTTCCTCATACATTTGCCGTCCTTTTCCTGAACGCTTATTAGTAGGAGAAAGAATTTCGATAGTAGTAATCAATGCCTCTGTTCCTACTTCTCTCACCTCTAAATATCCTTCTTTAATCGTCAAAGGCATGGGAATCGTCACTCTTACAGGTTCTGCTACGGTAGCAGCAACTGCTACATTCAGCATTGTAGAATCTATTGCAGTCTGCCGACTTTTTACTGTCACATCAGGAATACCGACAAGTAGCGAATTTTCATCATTGGTTTCATAAGTTCGTACTTCTACAGCAACACGATATTTAGGACGTACTTGTGGAGACAAAAACCTAGCAATTTCAATAATTAACCAGTGATGTAATCCTGGAAATAGTTCAGGATGTTCTAAATAAGGGTTCATACCCGGAAATGGATAAGTCATTGATCTCATCCTCTTTTTAACAACTCTTTATTAGCGCAACCAAGCATCATCATAAATCAGGATTTTCTAAATATGGATTCATCCCTGGAAATGGAAAAAGCATTGATGTAATCCTCTTTAACGGAGTCCTTGCTGCCGTAACAAAGCATCATTACAAGCCGGATCTGCTTCTGACAGTGGTGGAACTGGTTCACGGCTATAATCTATGATTAAATCATAACTAGCCCGGTCGTATAACTCACTTAATAATATTTGTAAATTTAGTAAAGGTTCAGGATCTTCCGAACGTAAAGGTAATGGAAACGAGGGAATCTCACTTGGTAAATTAAAAGCATATAAATCAGCTTTGGGACGCCTTTCCCCGCGACTCACTAACAGTCGATAATCACTTTGAATACTATTGCCTAAAATCGGCATTGGTTCTGCTGCACGTAATAAATCAATTTCCACCAGATGCGTTGAACTTCCCAACACCCGCAGGCGCTTCGTTTCGTATGCATTGCGTCCTTCGCCTGTACGTTTATTCTTAGGTGAGAGAACCTCAATCACTGTTACGACTTCTTTAGTTCCCGCATGACGCACCTCTAAATATCTTTCCTTAACTGTCTCAGGCATGGGAACTGTCACCGTTGGAGGTTGGGCAGGAGGTGCAGCCACTGGTACATTCGGCATTGTCGGATTTGTTGTCGCCGGAGGACGTTGTACAATCACATCGGGAATACCAACTAAGAGTCTATCCTCCCCAGTGGTTTGATAAACTCGCTCCTCAATTGCTACAAAATATTTAGGACGTAGTTGAGGTGAAAGGGAGTCAGCGTAGGCGTAGCCCGCCGCAGGCATCGCCACTATCAACCGCCCATGCACTCCCGGCCATAATTCAGGATCTTCTAAATACGGGTTCATCCCTGGAAACGGCGAATGCATATAAATACCCCAAAAGCAATAAAAAAGATTTAACTACCTTAACCGCTGCTCCTGCAACAGTGCATTTGACCAAGCGGCATCTATCTCTGACAATGGTGGTACTGGCCCAGTGCTGTAATCTAGCACCAAATCATAGCTAGCTCTGTCATATAGTTCAGTTAATAATATTTGTAAATTTACTATTGGTTCCACATCTTCTAATTGCAAAGGTAGCCCAAACTCAGGAATTACATTTTGTAAATTAAAAGCATATAAATCAGCTTTGGGACGCCTTTCCCCGCGACTCACCAACAGCCGATAATCACTCTTGATATTATTGTTTAATATTGGCATAGGTTTACCATCCCGCAGCAAGTCAATCTCAACTAGATTAGTCAAACTTCCCAATACCCGGTGACGTTTTTTTTCATATGCCTTGCGTCCTTCACCAGAACGTTTATTCTTAGGTGAGAGAACTTCAATAACTGTCACAACCTCTCGCGTCGCCACCTCTCGCACTTCCAAATAACTCTCCCTAATCGTCTCAGGCATGGGTATTGTCACTTTCATAGCTTGAAGTGGAGGCACAGCAACGGCAATATTTTGTTCTTCCCGGTTTAAAGCAGTTTGGGAACGTCGCACCGCCACATCAGGAATACCAACTAACAGAGAATCCTCCCCACTTGTCTGATACACTCGTTGTTCAATAGCGGCTCGATATTTTGGACGCAACTGAGGATTTAGCGTATCAAAGATAGCTACTATTAACAAATTATGTACTTCTGACCATAATGCAGGATTTTCTAAATACGGGTTCATACCCGGAAATGGAGAAGGCATAATTAGTACCTCGATAGAAAAAGGGAAGAAGAGAAGATGGGGACAAGGGGAATAAATAAAATATCTCCTTTGTCCCCGCGTCTTCTTAATTACCTCATATCATAGCCAAACAAATTTGGGTTAACCTCCCCTAACTGTAGATCCGCCAAACCATACTCCGCCCAACGTCTATCTACCATCGCCGCGACTTCTGGATCTGACTCCAAAGTTGCACCCCACTCATGTTCCGTTTCCGGTGGAATCTTTGTCGTGGCATCAATTCCCATCCTGCCACCCAAGCCAATCTTCTCACTGGCGAAATCTAAACTATCAAACGGCGTATTGGGCAGAATAAATACATCTCGCGTCGGATCAACTTTAGAACTAATCGCCCACACGACTTGACGCGGATCGCGAATGTTAATATCTTTATCCACCACAATCACAAACTTAGTGTAAGTAAACTGCGGCAAAGCACTCCAAAACGCCAACGCTGCTCGTCTTGCCTGTCCCGGATATGCTTTTTCAATAGATATAATCGCCGCTTTATAACTCAAAGCTTCCATCGGCAAGAAGAAATCTACAATTTCTGACACTTGTTGCCGCAAAATAGGAGTGTAGATCCGGTTCAATGCGATCGCCATCATCGCTTCTTCTTTCGGTGGACGTCCGCTAAAAGTCGTCAAGTAAATCGGATCTTGGCGATGTGTCAGACAATGGAAGCGGATCAAGGGCGAATCCTCCACGCCACCGTAATACCCCATATGATCGCCAAACGGACCATCTGGCAATACTTCTCCTGGCGTAATTGTCCCTTCAAGCACAAACTCCGAATCTGCTGGAACTTCTAAAGAAAGAGTTTTACACTTTGCCAACTGTACACCCGAACCGCCGTATAGTCCGGCAAACAGCCACTCTGATAAGTCTAATGGAATCGGCGTTGCAGCCGCCATGATAATTAAGGGATCGACACCGAGAGCGATCGCCACCTCTAATTTCTGACCGCGTTCTGCTGCTTTGCGTAAATGCCTTGCCCCACCCCGAACTGATAACCAGTGAACGGTCATCGTCTTCTTTGATTGTAGTTGCAAACGATACACGCCCACATTTGGTGTTCCTGTCTCACAATCTTTGGTAATCACCAATCCCAAGGTGATAATCTTACCAGCATCACCTTGATATGGACGTATCAAAGGTAACTTGTTCAAATCCAAATCGTCGCCTTGAATCACAACTTGCTGACAACTGGGGAAAAAGTTACGTCCTGGTTTCGCCTTCAGCACATCGAATAAAACCTTCCCAAACTCCACTGCTTGTCCAATCTTCTTCGGCGGTTTTGGTTGTTGCAGCATTGCCAACTTTTTCCCCAAGGTTTCCAATTCCTCTGGATGCTGCATATTCATTGCCCAACAGATCCTTTCTACTGTTCCCATAAGGTTCAACGTCACCGGAAAGGATGCACCTTTGACGTTTTCAAATATGAGTCCCGGACCACCTTGTTGCAGCATCCGGTTAGCAATTTCAGCAATTTCTAAATCTGGGTCAACCAAAGCTGAAATTCGCTGTAATTGTCCTCTTTCTTCCAGAATTTTAATGAATCCCCGTAAATCTCTCGCCATTTTTCCCTTAAAAAGTATGAAGCGCTCTTTTTTATGGTAATGGTTGACGGTTGATTGGTAATATTCTCAATTCCCTAAGTAGGTTAGTGCAAAAAAATATAAATATGTAAACAAATGTTACTCGACTCATTCGCCTATTAAAAAATATTACTAATGTATCATTTAAACACGTATTTAAACAGATTTAATCTTATATTAATTAAATAATAACCAAATTTTAATTATTTTCATTGTACTTTAAATTCTGTATTGTCAATAGACAAAAATTTTTTCTTGGTGGATGAGGAGCTATGATTTTTTCTACTAACGCCTTAAACCGTGCAGCAACCATATCAGCATTTGTGGGTGCAGTGACGATAGGATCAAGTTTTACAGCAGTCGCTCAAGCCGATACACTTAATGGTGCGGGAGCAACTTTCCCGGCTCCACTTTATACACAATATGCTCGTGAAGTCAAGAAAAAGAATCCTGACCTTTCAATTAATTATCAGGCAATTGGTAGTGGTGGCGGTATTAGTCAATTTACTGCCGGAACAGTTGACTTCGGTGCGAGTGATGCGGCAATGACAGATGCGGAAATCTCTAAAGTTAAAAACGGAGTTGTCTTAGTACCTACTGCGGGTGGTGCAATTTCTGTCGTTTATAATGTTCCGGGTGTCAACGATATTAAACTGTCTCGCAAGACTTTACCAGGAATTTTCTCCGGATCAAATTACCAAATGGAATGACCCTCAAATTAAAGCTGATAATCCGGATGCAAATCTTCCAAATTTGCCGATTAAAGCTATTGTTCGTGCTGATGGAAGTGGTACAACTTTCATCTTCACAAATCATTTGAGTAGCATTAGTCCATATTTCAAAGGTAGAGTTGGTACCAGCAAACAACCAAGCTGGACTATTTCAAATGTGCTTAAAGGTAGGGGAAACCCAGGTGTAGCTAACTTAGTTTCTCGCACTCAAGGCTCTATTGGCTATGTTGAATATCAATATGCCCAAACCAACAAACTAAAAGCAGCACAGGTGCAGAATAAGCAAGGGCAATTTGTCGCTCCTTCTTTAGAAGGTGCTAATCAAGCCTTGTCTACAGTGAATTTCCCACCAAATTTCCGTGTTTTTGTTGGCGATCCAGACCAAGGTTATCCTATTGTTGGCATGACTTGGTTGATGATTTACAAGAATTATCCCAACGCCGCTAAAGGAACTGCTGTAAAAAAATTGGTGAATTGGATACTCACCGACGGTCAGCAGTATAATGACGGTTTAAATTACACTCGAGTTCCTAGTAATGTTGCAAACCAGGTGCTGCAAACAGTCAATAGCTCTGTCAAGTAATTTGTATCTAGCAGTCCTAATCTAAGTTGTGAAAGACAAAGTAGAGATCTGCTAATAATTAATTGCTAATTGCTCTTAATGTAAAATTTGGGAGCAGTTAGCAATTAGTCGTGATAGACAAACGTGTTTTTTTTCATTTTTTATTAATGTGTAATGGAAAATTCCTCTGAACCAGCTTTTAGCAAACCACAGAATTTGGTTGATGAAAATCTTGATCTTACAGTAAGCCGTGGCACAAACTTGAGGCTAGACCAAGGCTTTACATGGCTGACTTATATTTTTGCAGCCTTGACGGTTGGTTTGCTGTTTTGGATGAGTTGGATAATTTTTCGCCAAGCGAAACCAGCCATTCATAAGTTTGGACTGGGGTTTTTCTGGAGTCAACAGTGGGATATAGGTAATTTAGTTTTCGGTGCATTGCCTTATATCTACGGTACGTTAGTCAGTAGTGCGATCGCAATTTTTCTAGCTGTACCTATAGGATTATCTGTAGCATTAATTACTAGTGAAAATTTTCTTCCCCGGACGGTGCGAACAACCATCGCTTTTATTGTGGAGCTGATTGCCGCTATTCCTAGTGTCATTATTGGTTTATGGGGTATTTTTGTTTTTATTCCATTCTTAATGCCGTTGCAAAAGTTATTATTTAGTCTTTTTCATTGGATACCCTTATTTAATACACCAGAGCCTGGCGGGTTTAATATGTTAACTGCTGGCATCATTCTGGCGATTATGATTTTGCCGACAATGGCAGCAATCAGTCGTGATGTCTTATTAGTTGTGCCAAAAGAATTACGGAGTGGATCGATGGCATTGGGTTCTACCCGATGGGAAACTATTTTTCGAGTCATTCTGCCAGCAGGATTTTCAGGAATTGTGGGTGCAGCGATGCTGGCTCTGGGAAGAGCTTTGGGAGAAACAATGGCTGTCACTATGGTCATTGGCAACTCGGCGCAAATTAGTCCTTCACTGCTCGATCCAGGATATACGATCCCTTCTGTCCTGGCAAATGAATTTGCTGAAGCTCAAGATCCTTTGCACATTGGTGCTTTAACGTACCTGGGTTTAATTTTGTTTGCGGTGACGTTAGCGGTAAATATTGGTGCTTTAACAATTGTACAATTTGTGAGTAGGAAGCATAACTAATCAATCTCAGTTCATTATGAGAAGGCTTAAGGGTGATGAGCAGTAATCAATTACCTCAAATAGATGATTCTCTGGTAGCAGAATTATGCAGTCCTTTACCGCCTAAAAGGCGCTTATTTAACTGGACTATGAATGCGATCGCATTCACTCTCACAGCTTTAGCCTTGGTTCCTTTAGTGTCAGTATTATGGAAAATTGTAGGAGAGGGAATAGGTGGTCTCAAACCCGCTATGTTTACAGCCTCAGTGCTTGACGATGGGTTTGGTAACGCAATTCTTGGTACTCTGGTTATGGTGGGAATTGCCGCGCTCATTAGTGTTCCTACTGGAGTGATGACTGGCATATTTCTGTCAGAAATTGGTTCGGGAACTTACATTGGTCGTGCTGTTCGCTTTATCACTTCTATCCTGACGGGAGTTCCTTCAATTGTTGTCGGGATATTTGCTTATGGTGTAATTGTATTAATAACTAAGCAATTTAGTGCGCTCGCCGGTGGTTTCGCGTTAGCTGTTATTATGTTACCTGTGATTGTACTGACAACGGAAGAAGCCTTGAAGCTTGTTCCCAATTCATTACGTCTCGGTTCTGCGGCTTTAGGAGGGACTCGCTTCCAAACGACATTTCGCGTTGTTGTTTCTGCGGCGATTCCGGCAATTACCACAGGGGTTTTGCTGGCGATCGCTCGTGGTGCTGGTGAAACGGCACCCCTAATTTTTACTTCTTTATTCAGTTTAGATTGGTCACAAGATATTAATAGTCCCACGGCTTCGCTATCGGTACTAATTTTTAACTTTTATAACGACCCCTCTCCTGAAAAAACCCGATTGATTTGGACTGCGTCTCTCGTTTTGGTCGGGATAGTTTTGTTGATGAGTCTTCTCTCCCGTATAGTCATAAGCAAGAGAAATGCTTAATGAAAATTTTACTCGCAGTAAGCTTGAATTTTTATTTTCTTAAATTATGCAAAGTATAACTAAGTTAAAACCAGCCATCAAGGTTAGAAATCTCAGCTTTTACTATGGCACTTCTAAAGCATTGGAGGGAGTGTCAATGGATATTACTCAGAATAATGTCACCGCAATTATTGGTCCTAGCGGTTGTGGTAAATCTACTTTCATTAAATCTCTCAATCGGATAAGCGAATTAGAAGCAGATGTGAGGGTAGAAGGCAGCGTAGAATTTTTCGCTCAGAATATTTACAGCCCTCGCGTCAACTTAAATCGGCTCCGTCGCCAAATTGGGATGGTGTTTCAAAAGCCGAATCTTTTTCCCATGAGCATTTACGATAACACTGTCTACGGTGTCCGAATTGCCGGATGGCGTCCAAAAGCCGAGTTAGATGAAATCGTGGAAACTGCTCTCAAGAGTGCCGCAATCTGGGATGAGGTGAAAGATAAACTCCAAAAATCAGCATTGGGACTTTCAGGCGGGCAACAACAGCGACTTTGCATTGCCCGTGCTTTAGCAGTGAAACCAAAAGTGTTGCTGATGGATGAGCCTTGTTCGGCTCTCGATCCGATCGCCACTATGAAAATTGAAGAACTGATTAGTAGTTTGCGGGGCGATCTGACGATTGCGATCGTCACTCACAATATGCAACAAGCTGCTCGCATTTCTGATTTCACAGCTTTCTTTAACACCGATGAAAGTCGCATCGGTCAAATGGTTGAATTTGGTGCCACAACTCAAATGTTTAGCAACGCACTTGATGCCCGTACCCGTGACTATGTTTCTGGACGTTTCGGTTAATGTGCTGCCAACACTCCTGCCTGTATTGTGTAATAACGTTTAGGGAGATGCAGGGAGGGGTACGCGAGTCACAAGTCAAGCTTGCTTTCAGAGTGTCCAAACTGTGGGGAGCATCCCAATTTGGCAGAAACACATTATTCGCGATGCTATCTCGCGAAT
>CALMVQ010000180.1 GCA_937873135.1 uncultured Scytonema sp.
GTCCGGTTAATTAACCATAATTTCCGTAAACACTGAACCCCACCCCCAACCCCGAGAACGCAAGCGGGGAGGGGAGACAAAGCATAGCTTTGGCGGGGTGGGGTTCTTCCGATATTAAGGTTACGCTACCGGACATGATATAAGCCCTTGCCTGACTAACTTTTGCAAGACTTGCTTTTCAAATTTCCAGTTTCACACCCTGAATCGAATAATCTAACAACTCTATCGGGTGCATGACAGAAATTTCCTTACCCTGCAATTTTAAATGCTTGGTAATTTGCATAGTACAACCAGGATTAGCAGAAGCGATGAGATCGGCACCAGTATTTAGTAAATTCTGCACTTTTTGCTGACCCAATTCCTCAGCAACTTCTGGTTGGAGCAGATTGTAAACTCCAGCACTGCCACAACACAATGCGGCATCTATTGGTTCTCGCAGCTTTACTCCAGGAATTTGTCGTAACAACTGACGCGGTTGAACGCTAATCTTTTGTCCGTGCAACAAATGACAAGCATCTTGATAAACCAATGTCAGTGGTTTATCGGCAATAGGCAGTAATTTCGTTGTTAAACCAACATTCGCTAAAAACTCTTGTGCATCTTTAACCTTAGAAGCAAATGCCTTTGCCTTTTCTCGATATTCTAAGTCATCTTCTAATATGTGACCATATTCTTTCAAAGTATGACCGCACCCAGCAGCATTGATAATCACCACATCAACGTCAGTATCTGCAAAACTATCAATCATCTGCCTTGCCAAGGCTTTTGCTTGTTCTGTTTGTCCTTGGTGTTCGGGAAGTGCTGCACAACACCCTTGAGTTTTAGGAATCACAACCTCACAACCATTTGCTGTTAAAACCCTTACTGTTGCTTCATTCACAGGTGAAAAAAACAACCGTTGTACGCATCCTAAAATCACCCCAACTCGGTAACGTTTCTCCCCCTGCGCCGGAATTATATCTGGTAAATTATCTTGAAATGATTTCAAACTAATTTCTGGCAGAATAGTTTCCATAGCTGCCAACCGGGGAGATATCAACTTCAGCAAACCAGTTGCACGCACCAGTTTCTGTAAACCCAACTTTTGATAAATCCACAATGGAATTAGCAAGATTCGTAACAGATTGGGATACGGAAACAAAGAAAATATGAGTTGGCGAAATAGCTGATCCAACCAATTCCGGGAATAATTCCGCTCCACTTGGTGACGAGTTGCAGAAATTAACTTGTCATACTGTACACCAGAAGGACAAGTCGTTACACAAGCAAGACATCCCAAACAAGAATCAAAATGTTGTACCGTTGCCGTGTTTAGCGCAATCTCACCCTCATTAATCGCATCCATCAAATAAATACGTCCACGGGGGGAATCCATCTCCTTGCCAATTACTCTATAACTCGGGCAATTCGACAGACAGAATCCACAGTGAACACAAGTATCAATTAACTTAGGCTCAGGTGGATGATTTGGATCAAATCCATTTAAATCTTTTAACGTAGCTGTCTTACTCTCTGAATCTTCTACGATCATACTGACTTCTTTTTCCTCTCTCGGTTTCCTCTCTTGCCTACTCCCGAACCGTTGTAAGATAAGTAATATAGCAATACTATATGGGTTGTGAACACTGTCTCTGTATTAAACCGCCAAGGACGCCAAGGACGCCAAGGTAAGAAAGAGGAAACAGAGTTCATAAACTATTTAGGATTGCTGTACAATTTTTTCTTCCCTTGTCCCTAAACGGTAATATAAAGAGTACCGAAAGGAGTAGTAAGGTTCGTGTTCTAAATTCCACCCACAAAACGACCGGGACTCAAAATATTCTTAGTATCAAACTGTTCTTTTATACGACGCATTAACTGCAAACTATTACCAGTATAACCCCAAACATCTATTTGTTGTTTAACAGTCACTGGTGCTGACAGGATACTCAAAAAGCCACCATAAGAACTTAAAAAATTTCGCACCTGCAAAACCTGCTCTTGATTCTCAAATTGCAACACCCCCAAACCACTACCGACGTGAATCAAACCCATCTCTACTTGAGTTAAAATTTCAACAGCAGCAGTCGGTAACACTCCTATTTTGCAAGTGATTGTATCGTTGGGAGAAGAATAAATTTTTTCTCGCAATAAGCGCCACAGATCGGCTTCATCGTCTGCTGTATAAATTTTACCTGTTAAACCCAGTTGCTCTCCTAGTTCAAGAAGTCGGCTGGACTGTTCTTTTACGCTCTCAGGGATACTTTGGAAGCGAACGATTAATCCCAGTCCTCTACCCAACTCCAAATTAGACACTAATTTAGTCGAGAGCAAATCAGCCTGAGTTGGTGTGAGTGCAGAACTTCGGAGAATGTCAGCAGATCGGGATACAGCTTCAGCCGTACCGCATAGTACCACTGTCCCTGACAACTGCGGCGATGGATAAACGCGAAAAGTGACTTGACTTATGACTCCTAATGTGCCATAAGATCCAGTAAACAATTTCATCAAGTCGTATCCGGCAACATTTTTCACTACTCGCCCCCCGGCTTTAGCGATTTGTCCATCAGCACGTACAAAGGTAATGCCCAATAGTTGATCGCGCACACTACCATAACGTTGCCGAAATGAACCTGTATCACCAGTGGCAACTATCCCACCAATGGTTGCTGTTGGCACTGTTGGATCTAGAGCCAAAAATTGTTTGGAGTGTGCCAAAATGGCTTGGATCGCGGAGAATTTCATCCCAGCTTCTACAGTGATAGTTAAATCACCTACGGCATGTTCGATCAGTCGGTTGATGCGTTCTGTACTCACGACAACATCAATATTCTTGGCTAAACCTCCCCAAGTGAGTTTACTCCCACCACCACAAGGTAGAATACACCATTTGTGGCGATCGCATTCTCCGATGACTTTGGCTAGTTGTTCAGTCGTCTGGGGATAGACAATACAACTCGGAGGAGTTTGGCTCTTGATTGCCTGTAAGATAACTTTTTGCTGACTGAGTGCGATGTCTTCCCAGCCGACAACATTTTCTTCACTGATGATAGATGCAATACTTGATGCGATCGCTTTCATTAGTTTACACTTGCCCGCTAATTAATCTTTTAATATAGTCTCGCAATACTTCAGCCATTGATATTTGTTTTTCTTCAGCATACTTCTTCAGAGCTTCGTACTCTTTTTCGTTGACATTAAACTGTATCTTTTTTTCTCTTACCATAACTCTGAAACTGGAGTCATCATTAGAGTATAATGCCCTTTTAGGTTTTTAGCTAGATGGCTATCTATTCAGTTAGAATTTACTATTACATCAACGTCTCAGTAGTTTTACCAAATGTATAAAAATGTACTGATAACAGGAATCTCTCTATTTTATTTAGATTATCTGCTTAATAAGTATTAACCCCGAGGTAACAATGTCTTTTTTCACTTAATCTAGGAATAGGGAATTATGTTTCTTTGTATTTTCACAGTTTATTAAATAGACATTCTTCGGACAGTTCGGAAATAAGACAATAAAACCTCCCTTTTCAAAAGGAGCCACCTTCTTGCTGTGGTTCTCATTGACTGGAGTTTACGCAAACTCGAACGCTTCAAAGTGTCGGATTAGCATAAGTTTTTTGCCTTCTTCACGCAATACCGAACCGTCTTTCTCTATTGATGTAAATGCCTGCTGCTAATAAGTCATAGAGAAAATATTATTCTAAACTACCACAGATACTAATGGTAGGAACTTGGGTTAATACCACTCTCGTTAATATTTCAAAATACTTTCATTCTGAATAACCTGTTTGAACTATTAACTTTTTTATTGATTAATATAATTTTTATAAAAAATATAGAAACTCAAAAAAGTATCCTAAGCTTTAATATAAAATGACAAGCATTCATCACTATCCCATTACCTCTATAAATAAGACAAAGTTTATCAATTTGACCTATTCTAACACAAATGCGAACTAATGATTGCTGAATAATGATAGAAATTGCCGATATGACAATGATATTTAATTATGCAATTAAAAACTTTATTTTGACTGTGCATCCTGAAACTTATGTGACAGAGATTCTTGTTAAATTTGCTCTTGTAGAAGCTTCTCCAGATGAATTTTTCATGTCTAGTGATTGCATATTCGTTATAGAAGATTCACAATTATTAGGTATATTCACGCTTGCAGACATTGTGCGGATAATGGTGTACGGAGTGAATTTAGAAAAAGTCAAAATTGGGGAAATTATGAGGAAACCTGTTGTGACTTTGAAGCGAGATTTTGATATTAATACAACACTCTCTTTGATGAGTAAGCAAAATGTACGTCATTTAGCAATTGTGGATGATGAAGGGCAACTGTTAGAAATAGTCACAGCAGAAAGTATTGCAGCAGCATTGCAAGCAGAGCTCTCAAAGACAAAAGATAAGTTACAGCAAGAAATAAAACAACGCGACTTGTTGAAAGTGACGTTGAGAACAGCTTCCGAGCCGTTAGAACAGCAAATTACAGAGCGAACAGAAAAATTGGTAAAAGCTAATAAGCTTTTGCAACGGGGAATATGCGATCGCATTGCCACAGAAGCGCAACTACTGCAAACAACTTCTGAATTACAAGAATTGTTTCAAGCTTTTCCCGATATATACCTACGGCTGAAGAGTGATGGCACAATTCTCAGCTGCCACTCTAAAAAGACATCAGATATCTACTTGCCACCGGAAAAATTCTTAGGGAGACTCATACAAGACGTACTGCCACCTGATATCAGCAGACAATTCCAAGAGGCTATTTCTCAACTACTCTTAACAAACTCTTTAGTAGCAATTGAATACTCTTTAACACTTCCCAAAGGAGAAAAAAGCTTTGAAGCGAGACTGTTACTATCAATTACCAATCAAATTATCGTGATTGTACGTAATATCACTGAGCGTTATGAAGCACAAAAAGCACTCAAAATAGCTAAAGATGAACTAGAAATTCGAGTTGAAGAGCGGACTTATGAATTAAAGAATACTAATGCTCGCTTGCGTCAAGAAATCAGAGAACGTCAGCGCATTGAAGAAGCACTCCGCTATCGAGTTGAATTTGAAAAACTAATTACTAGCATATCAACACACTTTATCAACCTTGCTCCTGATGAAATTGATAACGGCATTAACCAAGCATTGCGAAAAATTGGAGAATTTGAAAATGTCGAGCGGAGTTATGTATTTTTATTTGCCCACAGTGACACTACAACGAATAACACTTATGAGTGGTGTGCTAAAGATGTTGAAGGGTTAGTTCATGGTAAAAAAGAAACCTCATTTAGGCTTTTACCTTGGATAATCGAAAAAATTAGCCGCCTTGAAACTATTCATATTCCTTGTGTAAGTGATCTTTTAAAAGAAGAATTTTCGGACTATCAAAACATTCAATCTCTCATGATTTTGCCAATAGTTTGTAGTGGTTTCTTGATTGGATATTTAGGATTTGAATCAGTCATCTTTCCAAGAACTTGGACTGAAGACAGCATTGCTTTACTGAAAATGGTAGGAGAAATGTTAGGAAATGCCTTAAAACGCAAGTGGGTAGAGCAAGCATTACGAGTGAGTGAGGAAAGATATGCACGAGCAATCAATGCAGGGAAAGTAGGAATATGGGAATGGAATATTCAAACTCAGAAGATGTATATAGATCCAAGTTTTAAAAATTTACTGGGGTATAGTGAAAATGAACTTCCTAACATCTTCGATAATTGGCTAAGTTTTATCCATCCCAATGACATTGAATCAGTTGAAATTGAATTTAATAGTTACGTAAAAGGTCTTACTTCAAAGTACGAAATTGAACATCGGATGCAACATAAGGATGGTAGATATCTATGGTTGATTGCCCGTGGCACTGTTCTTAAAGATGCAAATAGTAACCCTTGTTTGATCGCAGGTTCAAATACTGACATTACCGAACGCAAATTAGCTGAAAATAAACTGAAAACATCTTTAAAAGAGAAAGAAGTTCTTTTAAAAGAAATTCATCACAGAGTTAAAAATAATTTACAAATTATTTCGAGTTTGCTGAGGTTGCAAGTAGGATATATTCAAAACGAACAAACTCTTGATATTTTCCAAGATAGCCAGAATCGTATCCGTGCTATGGCAATGATTCATGAAAATCTTTATCAATCAACTGATTTAGCTAGAATTCAACTTTTAGAGTATGTTCAGAATTTAACAAGTAACTTACTCCGCTGTTATCAAGTCGATTGCAATATCAAAATAAATTTAAACATTCATAACTTATTGCTAAGAATAGATACTGCTATTCCTTGTGGATTAATTATTAATGAACTTGTTTCTAACTCTATTAAATATGCTTTTGTAGATAGGAGCGTAGGTGAAATTTCTATAAGTTTTTTATTATTGGGAAAGGGAAAGTACTTATTAAGTGTGAGTGATAATGGTGTAGGAATCTCCGAAGATATAGAAATACGCAAACAGAAATCTCTAGGTTTACAGTTGGTTTGGAATTTAGTAGAGCAATTGGAAGGGACAATTTCATTTCATTCTACCTTAGGAACATTATTTACAATTAATTTTTCAGAACAAAATTAAAGGGGTAAAAATGAAGGCGAGAATTTTAGTTGTTGAAGATGAAAGAATTATTGCTTATGATATCAAATCTTGCCTGGAAAAAGCAGGATATATTGTTCCAACTATTGCTGCTTATGGAGAACGAGCAATTGAAATCGCAGAAGAGTCACAGCCAGATTTAGTTTTGATGGATGTGATGCTGAAAGGCAATATGAACGGTATAGAAGCGGCTGAACAGATTATTAATCGCTTTGACATTCCCGTGGTTTATCTGACAGCTTATTCAGATGATAGTACTTTAAAAAGAGCGAAAACTTCTCAACCATTCGGCTATATACTTAAACCTTTTGAAGAAACTCAATTAATTACTACTATTGAAATAGCTTTGAACAAACATCAGACAGAAATGGTAATGCGAGCAGATTTAAAAAAAGAAAAACAGATGAGAGAATTAAAGTCTAACTTTGTCTCAATGGTGAGTCATGAATTTCGCAATCCATTAACTACTATTGGAACTTATACTGATCTACTAGCAAGTTATGCTCATCAACTAAACGAAGCGAAAAAAAGCGAATATCTTTGTCATATTCAAAATGCTGTTAAACATATGACGGATTTGATGAGTGACGTTTTGCTTATTGGTAAAGCAGAAATAAATCAATTGATTTTCAATCCCGCGCCTCTAGATGTGGAAAATTTTTGCAAAGATTTAGTAACGGAAGTACAATTTAGTGCGGGCGATCAGCACAAAGTCATTTTCACAACGCAAGGGCAGTATCGCGAATTGGAAGATACTACCTGTCATTGGCGATCGCTCGCGATAAAAACTTTCCTCCCATGTCTAGATGAGAAACTACTGCGGCACATCCTGGGGAATTTGCTGGCAAATGCTGTTAAGTATTCACCTTTCGGTGGCACAGTTCGTTTTGATCTCTTCTTTATAGAAGGGGAAGTGATGTTCCGCATCCAAGATGAAGGTATTGGTATTGCAGAATTCGATCAAGAAGATTTATTTAATTCTTTTCACAGAGGTAGCAATGTTGGCAATATACCAGGGCATGGTTTAGGACTGGCAATTGTTAAACAATACGTAGAGTTGCATCGGGGAGAAATTACCTTCGCCAGTAAAGTTGGAGTAGGAACAACGTTTATTGTGAGTTTGCCAGTAAAATAGCTATCAGCTATCAGCCGTCGTGTCGTCAGCACAAGTCGAGATGACTTGTTTAGATGTACTGACGATTTAGATAATTTGTTTGATTGCTGATAGCTGAATGTTTATGAAGAAACCTTTGCTATTGATTCACTGTTTACCGGAGTATAAAAATTACTCTTCTCATCCACCTCTAGGGTTCTTGATAATTCTTCACCTGTAATCAATCTTGCGCGACGACTGCGAGTGAAATAGTGCCAGCCCCACTGAAGCATAACCAGAAGCTTATTATCAAACTCAATTAAGAAATATATGTGAACCAACAGCCAGAACAGCCACGCTACGAAACCTGTAAACTTGATGAAACCTAAGTCTACCACCGCAGCATTTTGCCCGATGACTGCTAAACTACCTCTGTCTGCATAAGAAAATTGTGGTAATGTCTTACCGTTCATTCGCTGTTTAATCACTGAAGCAACGTATTGTCCTTGCTGCATTGCTACGGGTGCTACACCAGGAAGAGGTTTACCATTTTGATGAGCAAAATGTGCCAAGTCGCCAATCACAAAAATATTGGGATATCCCTTAACACTTAAGTCAGGTTCAACGATAACTCGTCCGGCGCGATCGCACTCAGCATTTGTACATTCTGCGATCGCCTTTCCCAACGACGAAGCTTTCACGCCTGCTGCCCATAATACGGTTTTGGCAGCAATCTTTGTCTCCTGTGAATCTTGTTTAAAGGTGACAATGCCATCTTCTATGTTTGTAACAAGTGTGTTTGTCTGAATAGTCACACCCAATCGTTTTAAAGATGCTTCTGCTTCTTTTGACAACTGGGGCGCAAAAGGTGGCAGAATACGATCCAATCCTTCAAGAAGCAACACTTGCGTTTGGGATGTGTCAATGTTACGGAAGTCTTCTTTCATTGTATGATAGGCCAGTTCTGTGATCGCACCTGCTAATTCCACACCAGTAGGCCCACCACCAACAACGACAAAAGTTAACCAAGCACGACGTTTTTCTAAATCAGTTTCCTTTTCTGCTGCTTCAAACGCCGTGATGATGCGGCGACGCATTTCTATGGCATCTTCCACAGTTTTTAACCCAGGCGCAGTTTTTTCCCAGTCGTCTTTACCAAAATAGGAATGCTTTGCACCTGTAGCGACGATTAAAGTATCGTAAGAGATTTCTTCTCCATCCATGAAGACGAGTTGTGCTTCTGGATCGACATTTTTCACATGTCCCAGTAGCACTTTTGTATTCTTTCTTTTACTAAGTACCGAGCGTAGTGGGGACGAGACATCCGCTGGCGAAAGTGTTCCTGTCGCAACCTGATAGAGCAGTGGTTGGAATAAATGAAAGTTACGTTTATCTATAAGAGTAACCTGAATGTTATTGCGGCTCAGTGATTTTGCTGGGTAAAGTCCACCAAAACCACCGCCGACTATGACGACTTGGTGTGATGGCTGATTTGCAACTGCGTTCTTCATTTCTATTTATTTCCTTACACTGACCATTATGTTACTATTCTTAACAAAATTTTACCTAAAGTGTTACAGTGGTTCTGCTGATTTATTACGCTTTCATGATTCTGGATATTTGGGAGCTTTAGTTTGTGAAGAATGATTAAGAATTAATCCAAGAACATTTTTACACTTCACGAATAATCCTTAGTTGCGATCGGCTTTGCCGCTGCGCTCCGCGCAATCGCCACAATAGTCAAGCAATCTGTATCATTTAACACATTGCTTGTAGCTCAAAAGCCCATCTGTGAACACTCCTGCATTTGCTTAGAGTGCTCCATAAAAATAAATAGCACTAAGGCTTGGGTTCATTCATAGAGTACTCTCACTCTTGGGAAGATCCCTCGGCGCGAGTGTGCGCGACTACGACTCTTGTTCTAGAATGAACGGTACGGGCATTTATTATCTTGGCAAGTTCATTGCAATCTTAGCCGTCGGTGAGTCGGGGAAGTCGGGTTATGCGATCACAAAGCCGAGAAGGGATATTATTCTGTGTACAAGAAGACGTATTTATGTATAACCCTATACCTTGACAAAACTCATCTATCCAATTAGATAAACTAGAGGGTTTATGAGTAGGCGAGAGATGAACTTTATTAGGAACGTTTTTCTGTTGAGCCTTTATAGGCTGATTTTTACTATCCGACTTGGAAGTCACTGAAACAAGCGCCGTGGGCTGGCTTTCACTATCTAACTTGGAAGCAACCGCAATTGATGCTACAGGTTGAGGTTTGTTTTCCGATGTAGAAGCAACCGCAATTGATGCTACAGGTTGGCGATGCCTGTGGCGGGCTTCGCCTACGCAAAGTGTCTCTGGTAGAGACTCGCTGTGAACCTGACTGGCAACTTCCTGACAATCTGATTCTATTAAATGTAACTGCTCTTCAGGATTGAAGTTTAGACCTAAAGCGGCAACGATTTGATCGGGATTGTTATTCAAATCCAAGATGAAAGGAAAAATCTCATCAAGCTGAGGTTCCAAAACAGACATAGTCGCCAAAATAAAACCAGATGTTGGACGACGCTGACCATCGTAAGTTCCCCAGACTTGAACTTTTGCAAGCCAGGAACGGTTTTTATAGTAGTGATTCACCCACTTCAGTTTTAAAGATTGGCGTAGCTGTTGGATATTCATGGAAGGTATCGCTTTAGTCAACAAGTTTACAGTCCCAAGGTATTAATACATTTAGTTTAAGTCCGTGGTTATACGTATACCTCTAATGGCTAACGACTGATCACTACTTAGTATTATTCTTGGGAATGAAACCGATGATAAAGCATCTGAGTTACCCTTTTACCACCTCGCAAATGCTGTTCTACGACTAAAGCCACTTCACTAGGGCGAACACCACTATACCAAACCTTTTCTGGCAACACCAGCACCATAGGACCATCGCCGCATTGTCCCAAACAACCGCTACCAGTCACCGTCACACCTAGAACTGGCGACGCGTCAAAAGCTTCTAACACCTTCAAAGCACCTTGCTTACGGCAAGTGCGATTTAGACATACGCGGACACAATTGGGAGAAACGGAGTCAGTCATTTGTTAATTGTTATGAACACTCCGACTACATCGTTTGAGATACTGACCACCATCCTCATCACTAAAAATGTATACACTAACTAATTTAACGACAGTCCCTTTGATTTTAACCACTCATGGTTGAAGATGCGTGACTGGTAACGGGAACCGCTATCACATAAAATGGTGACAATAGTATGTCCTGATCCCATTTGGTTTGCTAAAGCAACAGCAGCAGCGACATTGATGCCAGTGGAACCACCCATAAATAAGCCATCTTTTTGTAGCAACTGGTAGACAACCTTTAGAGCGTCTCTGTCATCAATTTGAATAGCATCATCAGCTGGTGCGCCTTCCATATTTGCTGTGATGCGACTGTTGCCAATACCCTCGGTGATAGAAGTGCCCTCCATGTGGATTTCGCCTGTTTTAATATAACTGTAAAGTCCGCTTCCCATCGGATCGGCGACAACACATTTAATAGCTGGATTCTTTTGTTTCAAGTACATTGCAGCACCTGCAAACGTACCACCAGTTCCGGTTGAAGCTACCCAAGCATCGACTTTACCACCTGTCTGCGCCCAAATTTCCGCTCCTGTCGTTTCGTAGTGGGCGCGGCGATTTGCTAAATTGTCAAACTGGTTTGCCCAAATGGCGTTTTCCATTTCATCGGCTATTCTGCCAGATAGTTTGACATAATTGTTGGGGTCTTTGTAAGGCACAGCAGGAACGGGGCGAACTTCTGCACCTAATGCTCTTAAGGCATCCATCTTTTCTTGGGACTGGGTGTCAGGAATAATAATCAGACATTTGTAGCCTTTGGCGTTACAAATATGTGCCAGTCCAATACCAGTATTTCCAGCACTTCCTTCTACGACTGTCCCACCCGGTTTAAGTAAGCCCTTTTTTTCTGCGTCTTCAATAATATAAAGTGCGGCACGATCTTTGACTGAACCACCTGGATTAAGAAATTCTGCCTTAGCGAGGATTTCGCAGCCAGTTTCTTCACTAAAGCTGTTTAAGCGAATCAGGGGTGTATTGCCTACAGTACCGATAAATCCATTTTTAATATCCATTATGAAATGACCTTAGTTTTGTATAACTGCCATAGCTACCAAATCTCACTCATATTCAGAACAAACCCTGGTAAAATTGGATCGCCACTGACAGTAGCAGGATCATCCAGACATTCTTCTGGCATTCCCGGACGATAGATATAAACTTTTCTGTTCAGACGGTCAATCAACCAGCCTAGCTGTATACCAGGCTCCCTCATATATTCTGCCATTTTTTCAAGCAAAGGCTTAAGATTGTCCGAGGGAGACCTAAGTTCTATGACAAAATCTGGGCAAATCGGGGCAAACTGTTTCTGCTGTTCTGATGAAAGAGTATTCCATCGTTCCAGTTTAATCCAGGAAGCATCTGGCGATCTATCAGCACCCGTAGATAGCTTAAATCCTGCACTAGAGCTAAAAGCTAAACCAGTATCGTCTTGTTCGCACCACGCCCACAATTGCCCTAATATGCTAAATTCTCGATTGCCTGTTTCTGAACCAGTGGGGGACATAATTGATATATCTCCAAATTCGTTCCGCTCAATGCGTAAGTCACGGTTAATCTGACAGAACTCAAAAAACTGTTCGTCTGTCATTTGTAGTTCTGGTGGCATTTGCAACACAATTGGAGATGAAAGCATAATCAAGTATTTTATATTTTTCTATTCATAATCTTGCACTAAAGTTGCTTGTAAGGTGGGTACCACATTCTTGGTTTTCTTAAACCTTAATTTTTCAGGTAGGCACGGCCAACGCCAGTAGCTAAAATCTTTATTTTCTCCTTGTAGGGCAGTGCCGATCCTACCCTATAGTTATTGAAAATGTTACAAGATTTGGTAATAAGTAATTGAGCATTGGTAATAAATAATTATTCTTGCTTCCTATTACCTATTACCAGCCCTAAGTATGTAACTAGCTTGAGTTAATTACTTATTAGGTTGAGGAGTCATACGAAGATAAGGCTTGACTTCCTGATACCCTTTGGGAAATTTCTGCTTCAGCACTTCTGGATCTTTCAGTGAGGGGACAATTACACAATCATCACCATCTTTCCAGTCAGCTGGTGTGGCTACGCTGTGATTGTCTGTCAATTGCAGCGAATCAATCACCCGCAGAATTTCATCAAAGTTGCGTCCGGTGCTGGGTGGGTAGGTTAAGGTTAGACGCAGTTTCTTGTTGGGATCGATGATAAACACAGAACGGACGGTTACCGCTGCGTTGGCGTTAGGGTGGATCATGTCGTAAAGGTCAGAAACTTTATGATCTGAGTCTGCCAAAATAGGGTAATTGAGTGTGGTGTTTTGAGTTTCCTCAATGTCTCCCACCCATCCATTATGAGATTCTACATCATCCACGCTGAGAGCTATAGCTTTGACATTGCGCTTATCAAACTCTGGCTTCAGCTTGGCAACTTGCCCTAGTTCAGTAGTGCAAACTGGTGTAAAGTCTGCGGGGTGCGAGAACAGCACTACCCAGCTGTCGCCTGCCCAATCGTAAAAATTTATGTCGCCGTGTGTGGAGGCTTGGTCAAAGTTCGGTACTGTATCACCTAGATGGAGAGCCATTTAATATTCCCTATGGTCGATAATTTGATACGTATTCTACTTTGTCATCATGACATATGACTCCGGTTCTCCGATTGAGCAATGGCACTTTGATACAAAATTTTAAGTTATGCAATATTATATTAAGCATCGAGACGTGCCGTCTGACAATTATTAAGATGATTAAGATTTGCTAAGCGAGCGGACGGTTTTGATTCAACGTGAGTTCGACGAATTAAAAAACGGCAGGAGGCAGAGCAGGGAAGTCTTTTAGGTAAATATAAGCTGGATAGTCTTTAAGGATAAAAAGTCAACTTTAACTCTGCCTGAATCTGCGCGTTTTTGAGACGCGCAGGGTGGTTTAATGTAAGCAGTAGGGGTACGGGTCAGGATTATTCGTTGAAAGGCAAGTCTATGACGGTAAACTTGAGCAGGCGTAAATTTCTCTTGTATAGTTCAGCTAGCTTCAGCACCAGTTTACTGCTCATAGCTTGCAATAAGAGCCAAACGACTACGCAATCAGCAACAGGGAGTAGTGGAGGGTTCAAAGTGGCGATCGCTCTTCCTGGAGTGATCACCGACAAAGCTTGGAATCAATCTGGTTACGAAGGCGTACAACTAGTCAAACAAAAGCTTGGTGCCCAAACGACATATGTGGAACAAATTGCACAAGCAGATCAAACCGAAGCCCTCTCAGATTTTGCACGTCGGGGACACAATCTCGTCATTGCCCATGGGGGACAATTTGATGCGGCTATTCAACAAGTTGCACCGCAGTTTCCCCATACTTTCTTTGTGGGTGTCAATGGTGCTATAAGTGGTCCTAATATTGCAGCTTTACGAATAGATCACCTGCAAGCTAGTTATTTATGTGGTATTATAGGTGCATTAATAACTAAATCGAATCACTTAGCATATATTGCCGGAGAAAAGTTTGAAGCCACTCAGCAAGAGTTACGAGGCTTAGAATTAGGCGCAAAATCTGTTAAACCTGATATTAAAATTAGCTCTGTATTTACAGGTGATTGGAATGATGTTTCCAAAGCAAAAGAAGCTACACTTGCCCTCACTTCTACTGGTGTGGACGTTGTCTATCAATGGTTAGATAATGCTTCACCTGTTGTCTTACAAACAGCAAGTGATAAAGGAATTTATGCTTTTGGGAATACAAAAGACCAATTAGAAGTTGCCCCCAAAGCCGTTTTAACTAGTGCGGTCAAACGGCTAGATTTAGCAATAGCTTATTTAGCAGAACTTGCCCAGAAAAATCAACTTAAAGGTCAAATTTATACAATCGGTTTAGAAAAACCAGAGATCCTAAATTTAGGAAACTTTGGGACAATGGTTTCCGAGCAAATAAAACAAAAAGCTTTGAATACGAGACAGGAAATTATTTCCCAAAAAATCGTCTTTGAAAACTGTAATGAGGGTGGACAAGCAACTCGATGTTTAAGAAGGTAGAAACAATCCATATCGCAATCATAAACCATTTGTGAAATGCTCTCTCTCTCTTTCTTTCCTTGGCGATCTTGGCGTCTTCTCTGCGAGACGCTGCGCGTTCGTCGTCAGACGTGGCGTCAGCCAAGGCGGTTCATTCCAAAAACAATTCTCACGACTCATTTAGAAGCGCTATATAAATACAGTCTGTGATATATTCCAAAATCAATGTCATATTTACGCCTAGAAGGAATTACAAAACGCTTTGGCTTATTTATTGCTAATGATAATGTTAACCTAAACATTGATCAAGGAGAAATTCACGCAATATTGGGTGAAAATGGTGCAGGTAAGACGACTTTAATGAACATCATCAGTGGTCTTGCTCAACCAGATAGTGGAAAAATATACCTGCAAGAAAAAATATTCAGAATCAGTTCGCCCAGTGAAGCAATTAAACTAGGCATTGGCATGCTGCATCAGCACTTCATACTAGTTCCTCAACTCACAGTGACAGAAAATATTATCTTGGGGACATTGGATCACTGGCGTTTAAATTTGAAGCAAAAACACAAAGAAATTGCTACTCTCTCTCAGAATTATGGATTAGAAATTGACCCTACGGCTAAAGTTGGGAATTTACCAGTAGGAGTGCAACAGCGCATAGAAATTCTTAAGCTTCTCTATCGAAAAGCCAAGCTACTGATTCTCGATGAACCGACCGCAGTGCTGACGCCAAAGGAAGTACAATTATTAATAAGTATTCTCCGCCAGCTCGCAGCTAATGGACACACGATTATTTTCATTAGCCATAAATTGCCGGAGGTAATGAAGCTGTGTGATGGGGTGACAGTTTTACGACGAGGAAAAGTTGTAGCAAATACAACAACTAAGAAAGCAACCCCTCAGCAATTAGCTAAATTGATGGTAGAGCGAGACGTGGCTTTAGAGTTGCATAAGTCTCCAGCATCCTTGGGAAAGGTGGTGTTATCAGTGCAGAGCTTGCAAGTTGCTCTGGAGCGGAGTGTTGCTGTTCGCAATGTATCTTTTGAACTCCGAGCAGGAGAAGTTTTGGGGATTGCTGGTGTAAATGGTAATGGACAAAGAGAGTTAGCAGATGCTATTGCTTGTTTGCGGACTATCAAGCAAGGAAAAATTCAACTCAATCGGAAAAGTATTGGGTATATTCCCGAAGATAGACAAACAACTGCTTTGGTGTTGCAGTTGAGTATTGCTCAAAACCTTATTTTGAAAGCTTTTAAAAAATTTCCTTTTTGTCGTCGCTTTTTGTTACAGAGGGAAGCAATCAGGAACCATGCTCAGTCTGCTATGCAACTGTTTGATATTAGAGCGATCGCAGAAGATGTGAAAGTCAGTCAGCTGTCGGGGGGAAATCAACAAAAAGTTGTCCTGGCGCGGGAACTTGCGGAAACACCCATGTTAATTGTCGCAATGCAACCAACGCGAGGGTTAGATGTGGGGGCAACGTCATCAATTCAGCAACGGTTATTGGCAGAACGCGATCGCGGTGCAGCTATTTTGTATATTTCGACTGAGTTGGAGGAGCTCATGGCAATGAGCGATCGCATTGCGGTGATGTATGAAGGTGAGTTTGTAGCTATTTTGGATACTCAAAGGACGACGCTTGAGGAGATTGGGTTTTTTATGGGTGGGGGAAACAGATGAAGATCATTCGGATTCTCCCTGTTGTGCAGCCAATTCTATCACCACTGATTGCGATCAGCTCTGCGTTGCTAGTTGGTGCTTTTTTGATTGCATTAGCTGGGGCGAGTCCGCTCACAGCCTACACTGCTTTGTTTCAAGAATCTCTGTTTAGCTATTTTGGGTTTGGTAATACACTGGCTAAGATGACACCACTATTGTTAACTAGCTTAGGGGTGTTGGTTGCTCTGCGTGCTGGTCAATTTAATATTGGTGGGGAAGGACAAATTTACCTTGGTGCTTTAGGAAGTGCTGTGGTTGGGTTGTATATTCACTCTTTACATCCTTTGATTCATATCCCGTTGGCACTTTTCGCAGGGTTTGTGTTTGGTGCCGTTTGGGGTTTGATTCCTGGTTATCTCAAAGCAATACGGGGTGTTAATGAGGTTATTACCACTCTGCTGCTGAACTACATAGCAATAAATTTAGTGAGTTATCTAGTTCAACATCCTTTGCAGGAAGCAGGTGCGCCTAGCCCTTATTCACCACTCATTGCTAAAGACGCTCAGTTACCAATTATTTTACCGGGGAGTCTTGCCCATGCAGGAATACTATTGGGGTTAGTTGCTACAGGGATTTTGTGGGTATTACTTGTGCGATCGCCTCTTGGCTATCAAATTTCTGCGGTTGGGTTTAATCCTATTGCTTCTCGTTACGGTGGTATTTCTGTTGAACGAACAATCATGTTGGTGATGAGTTTGGCGGGTGGTTTGGCGGGGTTAGCTGGTGCGTGTGAGGTGATGGGGTTGAAATATCGGCTGTTTGAGGTGGTTTCCTCGGGTTACGGGTTTGATGCTATTGCGATCGCCTTTCTCAGTCGAGGTAGCGTTTTGGGTGTTGTCCTAAATTCTCTCTTCTTTGCTGCTTTGAGGAGTGGAGCAAATGTTATGCAGCGTAGTGCAGGGGTACCGATCACTGTGATTTATGCAATTCAAGGTTTGACTGTGCTATTTATTGCAATTAGTCTGGCGGTGGAATATCGTAAGAGTTAGTAGGTAGGTGCAATTGAGTGTTTTGATTAAAGAGTTAAGAAACTGCACCCTGTAGCAGATGGACGCAGATAAATATCAAACGAGATTTGTTATACAGGGCGGGTTTATAAATCCGCGCTAAAATCCGGACCAAGCTTGGGCAACCCTTCCAGGGGTTAGTTTAGTGGTTGATTTTTAAGAAAGAGAACCTTTTGAGATAATTTTGAATTGATAAATCGCATCCTCCTACCTCAAAGTACTAAGCCCGAGAACGAGGGCAATTGCCATTGTTTTGTGGAGACTTGTAAGTCTTTGATCAACCCTGTCTGAATATCCACTACCCAGCCATGAACCGTAGGCGCTTTTTGCTGCCCGAGTGCTTGACGCATGATGGAAGTTTGGTATAAATTTTTGACTTGCATCTGCACATTCAATTCTGCTAGGCGATTCAGCTTTTCTTCTTGTGTTGGTAAAGCATCTATTTTGTCTTGATTTTGTAAATAAATTTCTCTAATTGGATTCACCCAATTATCAACAAGTCCGATTGTTATCCCCAATAGGGCTGCTTTAATTCCACCGCAACCGTAGTGACCTGCTACAATAATGTCTTTAACCTCAAGATAGCTAATTGCGTATTCTAAAATGGCTAAAAAGTTAATATCCGTGAGAGAAACTTGATTGGCAATATTGCGATGGACAAATAACTCTCCAGGTTCTGTGCCGGTAAATCTTGTTAGGGCTAGACGACTGTCTGAACAACCAATGTAGAGATAGGGTGGTTTTTGTCCAGTTGCCAATTTATCAAAGTAAGTGGAATCTTCGGCTAGTTTTTGGGATACCCAAGCCTGATTATTTTTGATGATTTCTTCAATGCTATGATATTTCATACTCTTAAACTTGAGTCACGGTGATGGTGATAGCAGACTGAGACATATATTAGCGTCGTCATTCACGTACTTAAATTAACACAGTTCAAGTACGGATTCCACATCCACGCTCGACTCCCGCACCTCTTAAAATAGAGATTGCATTTACAGTATCCCCATACAAGGGGTGATGTGGCTCAACGCTTCTCAGTAACAAATTGGTATCTACAAGGTAAGCCACTAAATCTCTTCATCCTCGGAGTATATTCCAGCTCGACTCACAGCATAGTCGGAAAGCAGAGGAGTATCTTGCCTGTGGCTGTCTGCCCATTCACGAAATGCCTTCACCCATTCATCCGGGGTGGCGGTTTCATAAAATGGACGTTCAACTTTAGACTTTACCAACTGCAATAGCATCGCATCAAGGAGAGGTTTTACTGTTTCTTCTGATAAATTTGTGATCTTCATTAACGTTTGGGTAATTTGTTGGATATCTTGTGTGTGAGAAGACTTAAATTCATGAAGCACTTGAGATTCACTATTTTTATCTATGGATGTGTTGGTGTTCATAGGAATTGAAGAAATTCGGTTTGACGATTAACTTTACTAGAGTGCTACTCTCTGAGTTTAATTTAAACGATATAAACGATATAAACGATATAAACGATAAAAATACCTGACTTTCCCCCTGCTCTTTTTGGTGGAGCGATGTCTGACGACAAGCCGCTCCGCATCTACGCTTACTACATCCCTACAAAAGACAAATAACAGTGACTAATTTCTTTTCTGATTATCTGGTTTCCAGTCTTCGTCTTGCGGTACCTTTAGCTTTTGCTGCACTGGGAGGACTTTACTCAGAACGTTCAGGGGTACTAAACATCGCTTTAGAAGGAATGCTCTTAACTGGGGCTTTTACGAGTGCTGTCGCTACTTTTTATACAAATAATCCTTGGATAGGTGTCCTTGCAGCTTTTGTAAGTGGAGGATTGGTGGGATTACTTCATGCGTTCTTGTCTGTCAGTTTGCGGGTTGAGCAATTGGTTTCTGGGTTAGCAATTAATCTCGTAGCAGCTGGAGTAACATCGTTTCTCGCACGGTTGGTTTTTAGCAGTGGGAACACTCAGCGTCTGGTGGGAATTCAGCCAATCATCATTCCCAGTCTAGCTCATCTTCCCTTGCTCGGTCCTCTCTTATTTCAGCAAGATGCTCTGGTGTATTTGCTATTTATTCTAGTTGCGTTGAGTACATATATATTATTTTATACGAAATTTGGTCTGACGCTACGTGCTGTCGGAGAATATCCCAAGGCTGTTGACACGTCTGGGATCTCAGTACCACGGGTACGTTATCTTGCTGTGATTATGAGTGGTTGTCTAGCTGGATTGGGTGGTGCATATTTAAGCTTAGTGCAAGTAAAATACTTTGCCGAAGGAATGAGTGCTGGAAAAGGTTTTATCGCGATCGCCGCATTAATTTTCGGCAAGTGGCATCCTATATTCAGTTTTTTCGCTTGCTTACTCTTTGGTGCTACAGAAGCCTTGCAATTACGAATTCAAGCAATAGGTGTGAATATTCCTTACCAATTTTTAAGTATGCTGCCCTATACAGTCGCAATCCTCGCTTTAGTTGGTTTAGCTGGTAGATCTAAGCCACCTGCATCTTTAGGCATTCCTTATCCGGAAAAGAAGATTTGATGATAAGCCTGAATTGTTTGACGGGCGATACGGCTTAAGCCGTTGCCAAGGGCATCGCATTTCAAACTATAGTTTTTCAGTTTTGTTTGAATATTGAACTTTCATTAGATATGAGCTAGCACAGTGTTCATAAAACTAACAATATCGAGAGTAATTTTGTTGCTAAATCGGGCTAATATGAAGTGAAATGTTAGATTATCAAACAAAGCTTAGGTTCAAAGGAGAATGAATTACGCACAACTAGGTAGCCGAATTCGCCTTGCAAGGGAAGAGGCTTTGCTGTCTCAAGATGCAGTGGCACATCATCTTGAACTGCCGCGTTCTGCTGTGTCTTTGATTGAGAGTGGCAAACGCAAGGTAGACACTCTGGAACTCGAACGGTTTTCCCGTTTAGTTGGCAAAAGTATTCTGTTTTTTTTTAATGAAGGGTATAGAGCAGTAGAAGCTAGCAATTTTGAGGAGGATGACTCAACTCAGATCCTTTTGGGTGCCAACCAAGTTATTGACACTGTCCCTCCCTTAGAAAAAGTCAATCAATTTCCTGATGAGTACACGGAAATGGCATTTGAGGCATATCGTTTAGGCAAAATCAGCTTAAGTAAGTTAGCTGAACTCTTAGAAATTACCTTGGAAGAAGCAAAAAATGAATCTCTGACAAGAGAGATTCCTCTTAATTTGGGGATCAATTCTGAGTTAGAACTTTTGAACGATGTTGAAAACGCTTAAAAGTTGGAGTCAAAATACATTCGTCATTCGTCAGAATCAATCTCATTCTTGAATCTCACCCCAACGACAGTGAAGATAATGTGCATACATTGGTGATTTAAATCCCTTCAATTTCTGTAGCTTCGCAATTCACCTTCATGCTGAATGCTGTACGGGCAGGTTTTACTAGATAACTTACAAAGCGATAAAATCAATCGAACAAACCTGCCCCTACTCCTGAATTCTTTTTATTAACGATTTAGTGTGAAGATTGAACGGAAAAAAGAGTGAAATCAAAAAGTACAGAACCAGAGGAAATGCCAATAATTTTTGATAACACTGTAGTGAGTAATTTTGCTCTTGCACAGGTTTTTTATGTCCTCCAAAGGCTCTACCAAAATAGAGCTTTTGTTGGTAAGGCTGTCCAACGCGAAATCCAAGCAGGGATTAACAGCGCTTCCACATCTGCTAGTTTGAAAAATCGAAATAAACTGCGGGAAATAAACCAAGCTTTAGATGATGGTTGGCTACAAACACCTCCAGACGAAGTTAATCCTAATGATGATGCTGTTGAGTTACGATTAACCTTAGAGTACAGTCAACGCTTTGGTGCGGGGGAGTCAGAAGCGATGGCTATAGCCCATAACCGTAATTGGGTTTTTGCTTCTGATGATGGTGCAGCCAGAAATTTTGCCAAACAACGGGGTATTCGCTTAACAGGAACTTTAGGAATTCTCATCAAAGCTGTTAAAAATAAAATTCTCTGTTTGTCTGTTGCTGATGCCATCCACGCCCAGATGATTGATGAGGGTTATCGTTCTCCCTTGTCTTACGAAAATGGCATTTCAATCTATCTCAATCCATAATACTTAAAGGGGATCTTTTTTTTGAACGGCGACAAAATTATGTGATCGCTCAACTTTTAACCAATGGGACAAATGATGCAAGTACGTTTTTTAATTTAATTTTTTTCCTGCCAAAAATAAGATTTGATGATATGCTTGAATTGTTTGATGGGCGATCGCATTCCAACTATAATTTTTCAATGCATATTCTCGAGCGCGTAACCCCCGCCTCTGGCGTTCGTCAGGGTTCTGCAAAGCGATCTGAAGTAACCCGGTAAGTGAAGCTACATCCATTGTACTTACCCATCCCGACTCGCTATCGCGCACCTCTTGACAGATATGTACTTGATCTGAGATAATTACAGGTGTTCCTGCAACCATCGCCTCAGCGACAGCAATACCAAAATTTTCGTAGTAAGACGGCAAGACGAATAAATCAGCGGCTTGCAGTAAAGCAGACTTTAATTCACCTGTCACAAAGCCAGTAATGGTGGTGTGCGATCGCATTGATGAAGCTTGGATTTGAGCTTTAATCTGTTGTTCATAATCAGGATCTTGAGGATTCGTTCCCGCTAAAACAAAGTGAAAATCTAATCCAATCTCTAAAAGCTTTTCTAAAGCTGGAATAAGTAAATTTAACCCCTTTTTGGGGTCAATCCGCGACATAAATAATACTAAAGGTACATCTTCTGGTATGCCATATCTACTTTGCACTACACTTCTCCCCTTTTGAAGCGGGAACTCAGGAGGGATCACGCCTAAAGGAATCACCAAATCCTGTGTGGCAACACCAAATCGTTCTGATATTTTCGCTTCCTGAACACTAGTAAAGTGAATGGCGGCGGCACCAGCTAAATTGGGACGTTCTAAAATTGCCGCATAAAGCTGTTTGAGTTGTTTTTTCTTCTGTAAATCAGCAGGATCAAGAGTTCCCAAAGGACGCAAAATATAAGGTAGCTTTGAAATCCGACATACAGTCGCTGCCGCAGTACTTACAGGGGAAAATAAAGCATGAATATGAGCTAAATCGAACTCGCGGGCATGACGATTTAACCACTTCAATAAGTCGAGAGAGAATTTGTAGCGACGAAACGGAGCACAACGAAAGTAAATTATTTGATAGCCATCCTGCTCAACTGGGCGATTTAAGGGAACATCCAAACGTTTTTGATCGATATCGCCATTACTATCGGTTGTGAGAACTACGACTTCCACTCCTGCCCTTGCTAGTGCTGGTGCTAATCCTAGTACCATTTGACTGGGACCACCGTAAATCAGGGAAATCGAAGGCACTATTTGCAGAATTCGCATTTTAACAGTTGTGAATTATTATACCACACCATATAACAAAAGATACTGCATTAGGCACCGAAGAGTCACTGAAATTTGCTTTTATAATGACTGTTGCTCTTTTTCCGGCTTTAACTTAAACTCTGTCAAGTAGATGAGAGAACCTTTGAAAATATCAGGTGATCCCTAATGTCTGCAATTCCAGTCATTGATTTAGCTGCTTTCCGCAATGGTAATGCAGGCTCTCGGCAAACTGTAGTCAAACAAATCTATCAAGCTTGCCACCCCCTCAACAACTACTTTTAACCTAAAATGACGGGCTATATATGATAGAAAAATAAATACCGTTATCTTGCAACGTTCGTTTGTCGGCATCGATTGAGATTAAAGGAAGACCATAATCGATTCGGGCTGATAAATTTCCTTGTTGCCATAGCAATCCCAATCCTGCACCAACTAGTGTATTTTGAACAAGATTACTTTTGCCATTATTCCAACCTGTACCAATGTCAATAAAGGGTGCAACTTGCAGCACTCCATTATGGTTCGCTTTGAAAATAGGCAGGCGGAACTCTGTAGAAAATAATATGCCATTATCTGTCAACAATGCGTCTTGACGATATCCCCGAACAGTTTGTTGTCCCCCAATTCCAAATTGTTCAAGTGGAACTAAAGCCCTATCCGCAACTTGGATATTACCGCGCACGATTAATAATGTATCAGCAGCTAAAAGCCGCGTCCATTGAGCCTGCCCGCGCCAACTGAAAAAGCGACTGTCAGGAGCATTATTATTTATTGTTGCATCAAACAGACCTAACCCGAAACTAAATTGCGATCGCGCTGCAAAAACTTGTCGTTCGTCTCGCTTAACCCAGTCTTGAAAAAATCGCAAAGCAGAAACGCGAGTGCGTCCTTCTTCATCTGCTCCCGGAGAAAGGGGATACCCACCGATGTTGTCAATACCCAGCTTTGTCTGACTTTGTTGTTGCGATAAAGTCAATCCAACCGCAAATTCCTCTCTTGAGCGTTGAAATAATGGCTGACGATAGCTGAGTTCGTAATAACTTGAATCTGCCTCAATATCGAGTTTATCGAAAGGAGGTTCAATTACATTACTGTTAATATTACCATAGCCCAGGCGGAGTGTGCCGTTACGGGGATTCAGAGGAATTGTATAACTGACATCTACTTCGTTGCTACCATCTGTGTTTGTGTAGCCGACTCTTAACTGATCCCCAAAGCCAAGTAAATTTGCTTGATTCAATTCAACCTGACGGCGGAAACTACCAACGCTAGGCGATCGCCCGTTATCAATCGATGGGGTAATACTCAAAGTTTTCGCTTCAAGTATATTCACTTGCAACAAATTTTTTCCGGGACTGGTTCCAGCTTGCAAGTCAGCCGAGATGTTAGCGATGAGTGGGTCGAGTTGCAAAAGTCGCAATCCCTCTAGCAAACGATTGACATTGACTGGAGTGGTAGTTGCTTCCATTATGCGACTGCGGACATAATCGGGACGCAAACGACGGCGGCCATTGATTTTAATGCCTTCAAGAGAACCTTCAATTATCTGAATTTTGACAATCCCATTTTCTAAAGTTTGAGGGGGAATGATGGCTGCGGAAGTGATATAGCCACGTTTAATGTAAAAGTTGGTAATTACTGAACGAGCTTGAAACAATTCTGCAAAGCTGAGGTTCCTTCCTGTATAGTCTTTGAGTAATTGAGTGAGTTCTCGCGAACTAAAAACAGTACTGCCAACTATTTCAAATTGACGGACGAAGATAGTATTAAACGTATCACCAGGTAGTTCTGGCGGTGGTTGCCCAGTAGTTGGTTTTGGCAATAAATCTTCAGGGGGTGGAAGTTTAAGTGGTGTTTGCTCTGGCTGTGGGTTCGGGGGAAGCGATCGCGGAATATCTTGAGGAGGAATGTTCGGAACATCAATCCGCTGGGCAATATCGGTAAATCTTTCCTCAGATTGTAACGCAGATATGCCGCTATCTGCTTGGGCAGATGCACAGTTAGCTATTAAAAAGGTAAAAAGCACAAGGCAAAGGGTAGAAGGCAATCCCATAGATAAATATAGGAGTTTTAAATAAGACGAAGACCCTGGAAATAATCGTTTACTGATTATCCATAAAATGTTTTTAAGCAAATGCAAATTTAACATGAGACTTGAACAGAATAGATGAAGAAATAATGCGGTGTTGCAGCACTGTGTGAAGGAAAGTTAAAGCATTCGTCTTTCTTTGTGAAAAGAGAAACCGGGTTTTTCAACCTAAATACGTCGTTTATGCGTTTTATTTTCAACCAAAAACCCCGTTTATTAGGCGTTTTGCGTGGTTTCCTTTTCAAGAAAAACAGAATTGGCATAAATCGCAAGTTGCGATCGATTCTTTAGGTTTAAACGATTAAAAATGCTGTTGATGTGCGTTTTAACTGTACTTTCACTAATGAATAGTTTCTGAGCAATTTCTTGATTTGTTGCACCAATCGCTACTAAACGTGCTACATCTAATTCTCTGGGTGTTAATTCTGCCAGTGCGGGAGAAACAGATTGCGATATTGGCTTTGCTATATTTTGGCTAAGAACCCGCTCAAGAAGACCTGGTGCAAGTTGGGCATATCCACTGTTGATGGAGCGAATTGCATTCACAAGTTCATTTGAAGGCATATCTTTAAGAAGATAACCTTTCGCACCGACTCGAATCGCTTCACTCACATCGCGATCATCATCATAAGTACTCAATACTAAAACCTTTACGTTGGGAAATCGTTGACAAATGATCCGGGTGGCAGTAGTGCCATTCATGACTGGCATTCGCAAGTCCATTAACACAATATCCGGTTGTGGTGTTTCGACTTGTGTGATCGCGAAGCGTTCCAAAATAGAAATTGCTTCTTCTCCGTTCTCCCCCATACCCACAATTTCTAAGTCAGGTTCTAGGCTCAAAATTGCTTTGAGACCTTGACGAACTAAACTTTGGTCGTCTACAAGTAATAAGCGAATCATATAGCGTACTTTTTAAAAATAAACATATCTTTCTTCCTCTAACTTTGTACGAGCGAGATTTTCTCTACTCTGTTCTGTGCTTTGAGGATGAGAAGAATCTTCACCCATAGTTCTCACAATTTGACGTACTTCGTACATCAGAGTGCTACTCAGTTGGTAAGCTTCTGACAGTGATTGTTCAGCTTGTGTTGGGTTGAGTTGCCAAAGTTTTTGTACAACTTGTAGTTGGATATGCAAAGCTGCGATTGAATGCCCTAAGCCGTGATAAAAGTCAAGTAAATTGTGATTTTTTTCTTCAATGACTGTGAAGTATCTCATTCTTGATGCATAATTTTGTAGTTGTTGTTCAGCTAATATCAATTGTTGATGTTTTTGGCGATATCTACAAGTATTTTTTATCAATTGCCAAGCTAGCGTCAAGAAAAATATTCCAAATAACAAAATAGTTACCATATGTTTTATGCTTTTAAAACAAGGTTTGCTGAAGAGATTATAAATTTAAATCTCAACTATTTTATTAATAGATCTAATTTGACTGCTTGGCTATCGATTCTTGCCATTTTCCAACTTTAGTTTTAATTTTTCCCCTGTAATAGACAGAAAGTGTTACAAACTACATTTATCTAATACTAAAGTTGGATGACCGCTCAATTACAAGGTTTTTAACGGCTATAACCGCCTAATTGATTTTGACTTATGACTTTTGAATTCTTCTTCAAAGCTAATGGTTCATGTCATTAATTTTGAGGGGGTAAGTAGTGAGCGATTTATCGCTCACTTTTAAGCACTAAAGTGCTTACTACGAACTTTTATAACCCATTAGAACTAATGAAACGCACCACTAGTTATAATGATGCTAAGTTTTGCTATTCATTCAGATTAAGAGGTTGCCATTCACCAATTTTGACTGATAGAGAAGCGGTAGCGGATACTCCCGCGTCTGGGTTTTTGCTAATTAAAGGAGATTCTTTAGGAATATATATTTTAGGCCTTTTCGGTATATGAGATATGTGAGATATATGCATGGGAATCTCAACAGTAATGCAACAACCATCTCCGGGTTGAGATTCTAAATGTAAATGACCTTGTAAAACTGCTACTCGTTCTTGCATTCCTTGGAGTCCGTAACCACCTGAAACTTTTTCAAGGTCGAATCCGCGACCGTTATCTTGAATTGTTACATATACCTGTGTTGCAGTTGTGCAAATATAAAGTTGTACTTTTGTTGCTTGAGCATACTTGCGAGTATTGTTAAGTGCTTCTTGGATGATTCGATAAATGGGTGTAAGAAGTTGTGACGGTAATGCAATATGTAAGTTAATCTCAACTTCAGGTAAAATTCCAGTTGAGGAATGAAAATCGTTAACTAGAGATGCGATCAGCGTTTCTAGAGACTGGGTTTCAATTTTCTCACTGCGTAGTGCTTTCACAGATTGACGGACTTCTTGAGTTGCGATCGCTGCTAAACGATGTGCCTCAGTCAAAAATTCCTGTGCTTGAGTTGGATCAGGTTGGCAAAGTTTAATCGCTGTTTGTAATTGAAAGTTCAGCCCAGTTAGTGCATGTCCCAGAGAATCATGTAAATCCCGCGCAATGCGATTGCGTTCTTGCACGGCTGAGAGATTGGCAAATTGCAATACGCATTGCCACAAAGAGTCATGCATTTGAGCGAGTTGTTCTGGTGTATAAAGTTCTTCGACCACGGCAACCTCTTTGTAACGTCCGGCTATTTATTCTATATTTCTCAGTCAGGGAAGCTTATGCAATTTAGTCAATTCATACTGAGTCAGCTGGTTGAAGAGGATCTTCATCAGGAGGATGCAAACCAGCTATGACCCAAAAACCGCACGCACTCCGAATAGAATCATCCTAACAGGACTTAAATCCAATTCCCCAGCAACACAAACGCTCCCCAGTAGTATGGTGACTGATATTCCGGCTTCGTTAAAATGGCAAGTTGGGCTTGACGGAGAGCTTCTGCTTTTGAGATGCCTGTTTTACGCGCTTGTACCAATTGTTTATAAAACTGGCTCATCAAGGTTGCTGATGCTTCATCGTTGATTTGCCACAAAGTTGCTACGGTACTGCTGGCACCGGAACGCACTGCTACACCTGCTAATCCTAATGCGGATTTATTATCACCCGTCGCCGTTTGGCAAGCGCTGAGGATGAGCAGTTCGAGTGGTTTGTTTCGCGACAATCGGACGGTTTTAAGAAGGCTACTAAGCTCGTTGACTTTGATTTTGCCATTCCAAGTGAGAATAAAGGTTTCGTCTGCTTGAGAACTAAATTGAGCGTGGGTTGCTAGATGTACAATTGGGTAGGAAACAACTGATACTTTATTTTCAAAGGTGGAATTTGTAAACTTATTGTTAAATAAGACTTGGCTGGGAAGCTCAGATTCAATTGTTTTCACTTCCTTCTCGACATTGGGTAGCGCTGAAAAATTCGGCGGACGAGCTTCACTAAGTCCAGCTACTAAGGCTCCCAAGCGTTCTTGTTTGAGCGATCGCGGCGCTAATAATTGCAGTCCTGGTGTCAAGGCTATGCTGTATTTTTCTACCAAAAAGTTTTTTCCATCATGTAGTGCCGCCATTGGTATATTCCGCAAAACACCATCTAAAACAAATACCAGTGTTTCTACCTTACTGGTGGCAAGATCTGCGGCTTCTGGACGGATGACTAAATCATACATTTTTTGGAATTCGGGCAGCGTCAGGTCAAAAGTATTTGATTGGTTAAGGATACCTCTCAAACGTGATGCGATCACCTCAACCTCTTTGCTAGTAATGCTTGTTTTGTAGTACCGAAAATCACGGGTGTCTTTGGTTTGGGAATTTGGCTGAGATTTGGGTAAGCTGACGATAGTCGCAAGCTGGTCATCTAAAATAATTGGATAAATGACAGCTGCTCGTTTATCCACCCGATCTACTTGTTCTGGCTTCCCAGTCAAGCAAGCTTCTCGGAAGAAGTTGTCGAGTTCAACTAATTGCAACCCTTCAATAACATCTCGTGCTGTCTTAAAATTGTCTTTTTGATTCGATTGCACTAACAAGCCGACAAGTTCGCGGTGAATGGGTTCAACTGCCTCTCTGAAAGAAAATTGTACATCAGGACTCGCTGCCGCTAAATCTGTTCGCAATGATTTGATTGTGCCGACAGCTTCTTTGTATGCAGCGATCGCACTATCAATTTTCCCCAGCGCTTTCGTTACCCTTCCTAACTGCCATTGCCAACGATAAGCGATATCACCTGCGTTGATTTGTTGCGCTAATTGAAGTGCTTGTTGAGTCAATTTTTCTGCTTGTGCCCACTGGTGGTTTTCTTCATATACATTGCCAAGACTTCCTAGCGCGTCAGCTTGTATACGCGGGTTTCCTAAGTATGCAGCTTGTTGAACTGTTATTGATAATAGTTCCGCGACTTCACGTAAATTAATCGCTTCTGGGGTTTGTTTCCTCATCTTCATCATTGTTTGCGCGAGATTCACCCGTGCTTCAATCGCGGTGTAGCTTGGTGGTAATGTCTGAATTTGTTTTTGTATTTGTGGCAATAAGCTTTTAGCTGCATCCTTTTGTTTACTATCGACAAGTAAACTAAGTTGGTTAACTTGCGCTTGTATACGCAAATTTACTGAGGCAGATGTCGCAGCTTGTTGATAGAACTTTAAAGCTACTGGGAAATCAGGTTCAGCGCGGGCAGTGTTACCGAGGCTGAGTTGAGCTAATGTAATTATGTCGGGTAGATTTAATTTATTGGCAATTTCCAAGCTACGCTCCAAAACCAGATGCGCTTGCGGCAAATTGCCAACAGCTCGTAGCGAGTCTCCTAAAGTACGCAAGGCTGTTGCTGTTTCCGGGGAATTAGAAATTCCTGATAAAAGACTTTTTAGTTGATTGTCTGTTGTATCTTGCGGCAACTTTAAGGCAGTAGAAAGTAGGGTAATTGACCGACGATAAAGACCTAAATTTTGTAAAGCTTGTGCTTGATTAGTTTGGCTGATAAGTACTAAGTTGGGTTTGTTCAGTTGGGTGTAAAGAGCTGTCGTTCGTTCCCAGGATTTCAAAGCTGCATCAGCTTGTCCGCGTGCTAATTGTAACCCACCTTGGATGTCAAAGCTTTGAGCTAATGCGGATAATTTTTCCGAATTTGTTTCTTTTAGAGATGTTAATAAGTTAATGCTATCCGTAATTGTACGGCTGGCATCATTCCACTGTGCCAATTGTTGGTAACAAAGCGATAAATTGCTCAGACTGAGTGCTTGACGAATCGGATCTTTTGCCGATTGATATGCAAGAGATGCTTGTTGAAAGAGCTTTGCCGCTTCTGCAAATTGACCTTGTTGATAGTTTTTTCGTGCTTGTTGATCCAAAGATGGAGCCGTTTGAGTTTGAGCGATCGCGCCCTTAATAATTGGAATTTGTGCAAAACTAGGTGATGTGATGCACAATAATGCAGTCAACACCATCGGGAGACAAAAGCGAATTGATTTTTTCCAGTTTTGTGTAATGGGTTTCATTTAAATAGTTAATTTGGCTGTTTTCAGAAAAAGCGAGGTTCTTCAAAAGTGATTTGGTTGTCTAGAATATAAATCTTTCAAAACATCTTATCTAGAGACAGGACATGCAGCAGATGTCGTAGTAGCTGTGGGTGCTGTGGGCACTTGGGCAACTAACATAATTTCGCCGTCAGGAGTTTTCACCCAACCTTGAGCCTCGATAATTGTATTTTGGGAAGTCGGGGGTAACTTGGGTATTGAAGATGTATTTGGTTTTGTGCTTGCGTTTTGAGAGTCCAAAGTTGCAAGTTGAGGCAGGTTTGGTGTACCGTTCAGCGGTTGTGTAGCATTAGGTGGTATACCGCGTCCAGTGACGATAAAATTACCTAGAGGTTTTTTCGCATTGCGACTTCTGGGACAATCTTGAGCAATTTGATTACTGGCATCAATCACTTGAAAGGGTAGTTCGATTAATCCTTGAGTGCGGTCAAGATCGGGGGTATTAATTTCGGTAGAGCCGCTAAGTTGTGGACTTGCACCTGTAGCGGTGATGTCACTTTCTGGGGTAAGGGCATTGCGGGGTTGCGTGCCGAAGATATCTAGACCAGTAATGCGGACGCGACCACCACGAAAGTCGGTAGAATTAGCACTGATGTCGCTGTTTTGCAGAGCAATTAGAAAGTCGGTACCAATGTTGATATTGCCACCGATAACGTTTTCGCCTGTGGCATTGGTGGTGATGTTGCTACCACGACGGAGAATTAAAAGCGGAGAATTGAAGTTGATAGTTGCTTGTTCTCGGTTCGAGTCTTTGTTTGGGCTGCGGGTGTTGGCGTTGAAGGAGGCTTGATTGTCTAAGCGGATAGAGTCAGCGTTAATGGTCATAATACCTGCGTTGCCTGTTCCTAAAGTTGTTACAGATACTTGTGCTCCGTCTCTGACAAGTAAATTTTGGGTCTTAACCTTCAAATCTCCTGCATTACCTGTTGAGTCTTTTTCAGCAGAAGCAAATAAACCAGTAGAAAATTCGTTATTAGCTGACTTACCAATCAGTTGTACGCTTTCCGAAGCATTTACTGTTAAATTACCAGCTTTACCTGCACCAAATGTTGAAGCATTTATCTGTGCCCTATCCTGTACAAATAAATCTTGGGCATTAATTGTCAAATCTCCCGCATTCCCTGTTGAACCTGGTAGAGCAGAAGTAGAGACAATAGTGTTCCGACTACCATCTGCGGATGTGCCGATTAATTCTACTTTGCCTGTGGTATTAACAGTTAAATTTCCTCCTTTGCCTGTAGAAAATGTGGAAGTTGTGACTATTCCACGATTGCGAATACTCAAACGACCCGCACTAATATTAAGACTTCCAGCATCTCCAGACCCAAAAGTACTAGTAGAGATAATACTGGGAATATTAGGTGAACTACCTACAACTTCCATAAATTCTTTGGCATTTATAGTCAAATCTCCACCGTGACCAGACTCAGTACTAGTATTAATATATCCGCCATCGGTAACGCTCAGTCGTTGTGTATTAATAGTTAATCTCCCACTATTTCCAGCACCGTTAACGCTAGTTGCTAGTATACTTCCTATACTATTTGTTTCTCCAGTTTGGGGAGCAATAAATGTTGTTATACCGCTCAAAGTAACAGACTCTGAAGCGTTAATTAATAAATTGCCACTACTACCACTTCCTGTGGATACCGTACCAATGCTTCCACCGTTCACAAGCTTAAGCTCGCGCGTTTCAAGCTGAATATTTCCACCATCGCCTTTGCCAATAGTTGCAGAATTAATATTAGAACTATTTAATAAAATTGAATCATCGGCGACAATACGAATATTACCACCCCTTCCCTGATCAATATTTGAAGCACTAATTAAAGTATTATTGCCATTAAGTGTCAGGTTTCTCGTTTTAATTTCAATATCGCCGCTAGGCTGACTATTAACCTCCTGACCAAAAGCAGATGCAGTAGAAGCACTTAAAATATTACTTCCACTATTTAGGGAAATTGCTTCTTGAGCTTTTAGAGTTATCTTTCCACTTTGCCCTATTCCAACATTGGCAGAATTAATTCCGGATTGGTTACTTAAATTAATATTTCGAGTTACAATTGTAATATCACCAGATTTACCTACTGAATTCAAGCTTCCATTGGTATTAATAAAACTATTGCTATCAAGGCTGACATTATTATTGGCATTTAAGATAATATTTCCTCGATTTAAGGGACCATTACTACCGACTTGGCTTTGGTTTGTAAGGCGAATTGATTGAGCATTAATTGTGACATTTCCGGTATCACCTAAAGAGTTTTCTGAACCAAGACTTACAATATTACTAAGATTATCGAGCGTGACATCCCCACTTGCATTAACGACAATATTTCCAGTAGAAATATTCGGTGTACCTTCACCAGCAGCAAGAGTTGCATTGATAAAACTATTTCCTAAAATGTTTAAGTTTTGAGCATTGACTGATATTGCACCTCCTCCAGTGGTCAATGCAAAGGCATTGTTTTGCAGGACAATATCCCCTTTTGGTAGACCTTCCGGAAAGGCTAACTGCATTTGATTACCGCTATCAATCAACTCAACATTTCCCGTTCCGGCAACTGCACCCAATTCCAAACGATTTCCTATTGAAAATGCAATACCACCATCAAATGTGATATCTCCACCTATTAAGTAAAAACTTCCTGGGGTTGCAATTTGACGGCTACGATTAATTATTTGGCTTTGATTTATCTGATTAAACAACAACGCCGAAGGATTAATAGTCAACAATGGCGGTGCTGTGGGATTTGTGGCGCTGAAAATCCCCTGATTTCCAAATTGAATTGCGTTTGCAGTTGTCCCCAAAAAAGAGCCACGGATATCTAACTGGGCATTTTTCCCGAATAAAATCCCGTTGGGATTGATTAAAAACAGATTTGCTGCACCATTAACTCCCAAGATTCCGAAAATATTTGAGGCTTCTTTTCCTGTCACCCGCGTGAGAATATTTTCTACTCCAACAGGGTTGCTAAAATACACTCTTTGCCCATTATTGATATTAAACTGGGTGAAGCTGTGGAAAAGATTGCTGCCACGAACTTCCCCACCATCAATTCGATCAGCGGATGCACCGTTAATTAGAACGTTTGGTGTTAAGCGAGAATTTTGGGCACCTAAAGTATTATCAGGGGTAATTTGGGCATTGGCTGGTGTAGTGGTAAAAATTAGAAAGCTGCATATAAGTAATTGAAGCCAATTCGGTTTATTTGTCATAAAGGATGTATGTATTGAGCGCTAAAGCGTGAAAGTACTAAAATTTAATCCTGAGTAAAGATAAATCGTAGTCAGCACTTTAGTGCTTAAGAAAGAAAGCACTGAAGCGCTTTATACCATTTTATGATGAAGCTGTACATAATTAATTGAGCAAAAGCCTCGATATTTCATGATTGTTTCTATGCAGCTTCACATAGAATTGGTATTACGACGAAGAGAAACCTCTAAAATTTGAATTCTCTTGGGGTATTGTTGCATTGATAAAAGCTTCTTCTTTAGATAAACTGTTTTCAACGAGAGATACAAGATACGTTTCAACTGACATCCCCTGTGCCGCAGCATGAGCAACTAAACGCGCTTCAAGTTTTGGTTTTAGTTTAAGGGTAATTGTCATAATAGTTCTCCAAAAGTGATTCGGTTGTCGAGAATATAAATCTTTCAAAACATCTTATCTATATACAGGACATGCAGCAGATGTGGTAGTAGCTGTGGGTGCTGTAGGTACTTGGGCAACTAACATAATTTTGCCGTCAGGAGTTTTCACCCAACCTTGAGCCTCGACAATTACAGTCGGGGAAGTCGGGGGTAACTTGGGTATTGAAGATGTATTTGGTTTTGTGCTTGCGCTTTGAGAGTCCAAAGTTGCAAGTTGAGTTAAGTTAAGTGTACCGTTCAGCGGTTGTGTAGCATTAGGTGGTATACCGCGTCCGGTGACGATAAAATTACCTAAAGGTTTTTTCGCATTGCGACTTCTGGGGCAATCCTGGGCAATTTGATTACTGGCATCAATAACTTGATTCGGTAATTCGATTAATCCTTGCGTCGGTTGGACATCCGGTTGGATAATGTTGATTTGTCCTTGGATGCCGACTTGAGAACTCGCGGTGATGTCACTTTGTACTGTGGGGAACAAAGCGGGGGTAATACCAAACAGTCCATCAGTTTTAATTGTGACATTACCGCCACGTCCGCGAACGGCATTGGCGCGAATATCACTGTCTTCCTTGGGAACTGCGACGATCACCTTTGCATCAATATTTATGTTACCGCCGTTACCGCCCTCTGCTGCTGTCGTAGAGATAAAACTACCCCGACGTAATAACAATAAATCTGTATTCTTAAGATTGATATTACCGCCATCTTGGGACGCTGTTTCCGCAACGATGTTGGCGCGATCGCGCAGTTGCACTGATTGGGCCTTAATCTTAATATTACCAGCTACCCCACTGCCTTGACTATCTACAGAAATGCTGGCGCGATCGCTAATATTTAACTGACGAGCGTTGACACCAATAGAACCACCTTGACCGGAGGAATCTTTTGTGGTACTAGCGTATAATCCACTGGCTTCGCCTTGATTATTCACGGTCGGTCTGCCAAACTCGGCAAGTCGTTGGGCATAAGTCGAATCAACTCCAGTAAGCTTAATGTGTAAGGCGTTGAGGGCGATCGTCCCAGCCGAGCCACTACTGCTTGTTGAGGTGAGAATTTGACCACCGTTAGTGAGGTCGATAGTGTTAGCATTAATACTGATGTTGCCGCCTGATTCAGTGTTTTCCGTAGTTGCGATGAGCGAGGCTCCCTGGTTCAAGTTAAGGGCATTTGTGTTCAGGGTAATGTCGCCGCTGCCTTTTGTTGCCGTTGGCGTGCTTCTGGCGCTGATGAAGCTGGATGAGCCACTTTGGATACCGTCTAGCGTGATGCTGTCGTTGGCATCGATACGGATATTACCTGCACGTCCAAGTCCGGCAGTGCGGCTGCTGATGCCTGCGCCGTTACGGATGGTGAGGCGATCGCTGCTAATGTTGAGAGTACCACCATTACCGTTGGCTCCTTGGTTAACTGATGACAACAAGTTACTGTTTACACCGTTCAAGGTAATGTCATTCGCCCGAATAGTTAAGTTACCCGCGTTCCCATTACCGAATGTGGCAGACGATATATCTGCCCCATCTTGTAAATTTAACCGTTGTGTGTTAATACGAATTTCGCCTGCATTGCCTGTAGCTTGGTCGTTAACTGAAGTTAATATCCCAGTGGATTCTCCATGCAAATCAATTTGATCGGCATTAATCAAAACATTCCCAGCATTACCTTGAGCGAAGGTTGCCGCAGAAATTTGTCCACCATCACTCATGTTCAGGCGTTTTGTTTCAACGTTGATGCTACCACCAGAACCGATACCGCCTGTTTGCACATTAGCAAATAAACCCGATGGTAATACTTCACCATAACGGTTTTCCGGACCAACGCCGGAAATGTCAATAAAGTCAACAGCGCGAACTACCAAATTACCGGCTTGTCCTCGTCCGCTTTGAACTGACGTGTCGAAGTATCCACCATTGCTAACTCGCAACCGCTCGGTATCAATGGTTAACGTACCACCCTTGACATCCGTTTCACTATCGGCGACATTTGTGACTATCTTGGTTCGAGAGAAACCAACATTGGGTACTGTCACAAACCCGTCAAGTTCAACATCCTTGGCGCGAATAGTGATGTTTCCAGCATTCCCCCTACTTTGTGAGGATGAAGTACCAACCTCTGCTCCTTCGCTTAAGGTTAATCTCGGTGTTTCGATTGTGATGTTGCCACCATTACCTGTTGCTTCTATGATGTTGCCAGCGTTATCTGTTCTTATCCCAGCAGTACCACTTAAGATGTAACTATACAGATAATTGGATGGTGAAACACCGCCAAGTTCTACAGACTTACTGGCGCGAATAAGAATATTGCCTGCATCAGCAGCACCATAAGTATTTGTATCTAATCCTCCACCATTTGTAAGGTTGAGTCGCTGTGTCTCAATAGTAATATCACCTATGCGACCTTCAGTTTTAGGTTCAGCATATGCACTAACCTGGCTATCAATGACTTCAACTGCATCACGAGCCTGGATGAAGATAGAGCCAGCGCTTCCAGCGCCATTGGAGAAAGCACCTACTCCAGTTGTATTTTCGACTTTGAATGTGCCTGTTTCAATCCGCAAATTGCCCGTTGAACCGGAACTTTGTGCAGAAAGTGCTAAAGATCCATTGTTAGTAACGTTAACAGACTTTCTTGCTCGAACTGTCAAGTCACCCGTGTTACCTGCACCAGCAGTCATAACAGTAACAAAACCGCCTTGGGTGATGTTGATATCAGTGGCATCTAGAATCAGGTTTCCAGCATTACCCTGACTATTAGTGAACGTATTAATAGCAGTTGTAGATGCTGTTCCGTTTCCAGCAACTGTGATATTTCCGGCAGCAATGCTGATATTTCCACCATTTCCGGTTGCAAGATTATTGCTTTGAGAAGCGATTTGACTGTTAGCAAGGGTAACTGCGTCCCTAGCTTGAATTTGAATGTCACCTGCATTTGCTGCACTTTGCGTAAAAGTTCTAATTAGAGAATTGTTATCTAGACCAAGCTGATTTGCAATAATGCTGATATTTCCACCATTTCCAGTTGCAGGATTATTGCTTTCAGAACGAATGCTACTGTTAGTCAGGGTAACCGCGTCCCTAGCTTGAATCTGAATATCACCCGCTTTCGCTGCGCCTTGCGTAAATGTTCTAATAAGAGAATTATTATTTAGACCAAGCCCAGTTGCATTAATCGAAATTGAGCCGCCATCTTGACTTATTAAATATGAACCCTTTAGGTTAATATTTCCACCTACAAACTTAATAGCACTATTGCCACTTGTATAAATATAGGCTGCATTGCTCAATGTGATGGGGGAAAGCCTTGCATTTTCTGGTACACTAAAGCCCAAGGAAGAGTTATTCACCTGAAGCCCAACCGTTGTATCTCCCGCCACTGCACCCAGTTGCATCTGTCCGTCTAGCGCAAACAAGAAACTACCATCCAAGGTAGTTTCACCACCAATTAGTGCTAGCGTACTACCAGAAACACCCAACTGACTAGCTTGGCTTGTAATCCGTCCGGGTTGGGTACCAACCTGCAAGCCAATCGGTACGCTAATAGTTAACAATGGTGGTGCTTGAGGATTAGTGGCACTAAATTCCACCCCATTTGGAAAGACTAAGCTATTCGCTGTCGTGCCCAGAAATGAACCACGGATATCTAACTGGGCATTTTTCCCAAATAAAATCCCGTTGGGATTGATTAAAAATAGATTTGCGGTACCATTAACTCCCAAGGTTCCGAAAATGTTTGAGGCTTCTTTTCCTGTCACCCGCGTGAGAATATTTTCTATCCCAACAGGGTTGCCAAAATACACTCTTTGCCCATTATTGATACTAAACTGGGTGAAGCTGTGGAAAAGATTGCTGCCACGAGTTGCACCACCATCAATTCGGTCAGCGGATGCACCGTTAATTAAAATGTTTGGCGTTAAGCGAGAATTTTCTGCACCTAAAGTATTATCAGGGGTAATTTGGGCATTGGCTGGTGTAGTGGTAAAAATTAGAAAGCTGCATATAAGTAATTGAAGCCAATTCGGTTTATTTGTCATAAAGGATGTATGCAGTGAGCGCTTTAGCGTGAAAGTACGGTATGTAATCCTGAGTCAAGATAAATCTTAGTAAGCGCTAAAGCGCTTAAGAAAGAAAGCACTATATAATAGTTCTCTAAAAGTGATTCGGTTGTCTAGAATATAAATCTTTCAAAACATCTTATCTAGATACAGGACATGCAGCAGATGTCGTAGTAGCTGTGGGTGCTGTGGGTACTTGAGCAACTAACATAATTTTGCCGTCAGGAGTTTTCACCCAACCTTGAGCCTCGACAATTACAGTCGGGGAAGTCGGGGGTAACTTGGGTATTGAAGATGTATTTGGTTTTGTGCTTGCGCTTTGAGAGTCCAAAGTTGCAAGTTGAGTTAAGTTAAGTGTACCGTTCAGCGGTTGTGTAGCATTAGGTGGTATACCGCGTCCGGTGACGATAAAATTACCTAAAGGTTTTTTCGCATTGCGACTTCTGGGACAATCCTGGGCAATTTGATTACTGGCATCAATCACTTGAAAGGGTAGTTCGATTAATCCTTGCGTCGGTTGGACATCCGGTTGAATAATGTTGATTTGTCCTTGGATGCCGAGTTGGGAACTCGCGGTGATGTCACTTTGCGGTGTGGGGAAGGAAGTAGGGACGATACCAAACAGTCCATCAGTTTTAATTGTGACATTGCCACCGCGCCCTTGGAAAGCATTGGCGCGAATGTCGCTGTTTTCCTTGGGAACTGCCACAATTGCACTTGAATTAATATTGATGTTGCCGCCATTGCCTTCATTTTGGGCAAGTCCAGCGGTTGCGGAAATTGAACTATTGCGACGCAGTAGAAGTAAATCAGAGTTAAGGTTTATGTTACCCCCATCGACTGTGTTAGATTCGGCGTTAATTGTACCCTGGTTGTCAAGTGTAAGCCGAGGGGTAGTGAGGTTGATGTTGCCCGCAGCACCCGTTTCTGATGCGCGGACGTAGAGTCCGCTATTGGGTGAAATCTGGACAACACGGCGAGGAAACTGGCTTAAGCGACTGGAGTAGGTTGGGTCAGTGCCTGCAATTTCGACTTGATTTTTTGCATTAATTGTAATTGTGCCAGCAGAACCGCTGCTTTCGCTGGTGGTGAAAATCTGTCCGCCATTTAGTAGTTGTAAACTGTCAAGGGTAATATTGATATTCCCTCCGGGCTGATCGTTGAAAGTGCGAGCATCTATTACCGCACCATCGCGAACTGTTAGCTGTGGTGCTGAAATTGTGATATTTCCACCTTTCCCTTTACCAACAATTGTCGGTCCAGTTCCAGCAATAGCAGGATTATCCCCTGTAGTTGAGAAAATAGCACTGGACTTTTTTGTCTCCTGACTGATACCTGCGACTGTGATAGGCTGCGTAGCAACAATGGTTACATTACCTGCATCGCCGTCACCAAAAGTACTCGCATCGATTTGTGAAGCATTTATTTGTTCTAAGGAACCTGTTGTGATAAATATATCTCCGCCCTTACCAATTGCATTTTGATTAACCCCACTACTAATGTTGCCAGAGTCAAGAAAAATGCGATCACGGGCGTTGATGATAACATTGCCTGCATTGCCTTTTCCTTGTGTGCTGGCACTGACTTGTGCTCCATCTGTCATGGATAAGGTTCCTGTTGTGATTTCAACGTTACCAGCATTACCGACTGTACCTGATGCCACAAAGCTACCGATAGTGACAAAACTACCCAGCTGTTCATCAAAGAACCTCCCTGCTAATTCAACGCGATCTCGTGCATTGATGACTACATTACCTACATTTCCTTGTCTGAGAGCGGCTGCTTGTACTACCGCATTTGTGACTTTTAGTGTTCCTGTAGTAACGCGAATATCTCCGCCTTTACCTCTACCATTTTGGACATTGTTGATGATGTTTGCACCGTTAGTAACAACAACTTGATCGCGGGCATCAATAGTGATATTACCTGCATTACCCTGACCGTACGTAAGTGTGCCGAGTTGTGCGCTATTATCTAGCAATAATGATCCAGTGGCGAGCGCAATGTTGCCTGCATTACCCTGACCGTACGTAAGTGTGCCGAGTTGTGCGCCATTATCCAGCAATAGCGATCTAGTGGCAATCGCGATGTTGCCCCCCTGACCCGTTGCGCCAGAAGCCACTCGACTAACTGCTCGACTGTATACACTACTACTTCCCCCCTCAAAGGAGACGAAATCGCGAGCGTCGATGAAAATGTCTCCTGCCTTCCCCGATCCAGAGGTAGTGGTATACAGTTCGCCACCTCCGGTAGCAGACAATGAACCTGTGTTGATGCGAATGTTGCCTCCGTTGCTGCGCTTTCCGAGACTAGAAATGTCAGAATCATTATCTAGGGAAACTTGATCGCGGGCGTTAATGATGACGTCACCTGCATTGCCTTGTCCGAAAGTATAGGTTCTCATGATAGCGTCATCACTAAGGGACAACGATCCTGTATTGATGCGAATGTTACCCCCAGTTCCAATCGCGCTATCTTGCACACCGTTGATAATAAGCACATCTTTGCCCAAAGAAAGGCGATCGCGAGCATCAATGAGAATATCCCCTGTATTGCCCTGTCCATAAATATTAGCTGATATTCCAGCACCATTCGTCAGAGAAAGCGATCCTGTGCTGATGCGGATATTCCCTGCATTGCCTTTGCCAGTTTTTTCGACATTACCGAAGATAGTCGCACGGTTATCTAAAGAAACTTGATCGCGGGCATTGATAATAACGCTACCCCCATTGCCCTGCCCAAAAACACTAGCACTGAGCCGAGCGTCATCAGTCATAAATAACGAGCCAGTGTTGATTAGAATATCCCCTGCATTACCCGATTCGCTACCAGATACAATATTTCTGACACGACTACCTTCTTTGATTTGGACTACTCCTGTTGCATCCAAGGTAATATTTCCTCCTTGGCGGTTTGCTCCTACACCCGATCCAATCTGTGAAACGATCTGGCTATTTTCTGAAAGGTCTAAATTACGAGCATGAACTGCTATACTACTGTTATTGCCAGCCGTTATACCAATTTGAGAGTTAAATAGAGCAATATCTGCCCTTGGTAAATCAGTTGGAATGCTGAGACTACTATCGGGATTTAGCCCTACGGCTCCTGTTCCACTGAAAGCAGCGAGTTCAACCCGTCCACCTAAACTTCTAACAAGGGTGCGGTCTAATTCGATATCACCACCAATTAGAGCTAACCTTTGTCCTGGAGAGATGATTAGGGAGGCTTGGTTAGCAGCGATCTCCCCGGAATGAATCTGATTAAACAACAACGCCGAAGGATTAACAGTCAACAATGGCGGTGCTGCGGGATTCGTCGCGCTAAAAATCCCCTGATTCCCAAATTGAATTGCGTTCGCTGTCGTGCCCAGAAATGAGCCACGGATATCTAACTGGGCATTTTTCCCGAATAAAATCCCGTTGGGATTAATCAAAAATAGATTTGCGGTACCATTGACTCCCAAGGTTCCGAAAATGTTTGAGGCTTCTTTTCCTGTCACCCGCGTGAAAATATTTTCTACTCCAACAGGGTTGCTAAAATACACTCTTTGCCCATTATTGATACTAAACTGGGTGAAGCTGTGGAAAAGATTGCTGCCACGAGTTGCACCACCATCAATTCGGTCAGCGGATGCACCGTTAATTAAAATGTTTGGCGTTAAGCGAGAATTTTCTGCACCTAAAGTATTATCAGGGGTAATTTGGGCATTGGCTGGTGTAGTGGTAAAAATTAGAAAGCTGCATATAAGTAATTGAAGCCAATTCGGTTTATTTGTCATAAAGGATGTATATAGTGAGCGCTAAAGCCTGAAAGTACTAAAATGTAATCCTGAGTAAAGATAAATCGTAGTAAGCACTTTATCGCTTCATTTGAAAGCACTGAAGTGTTTACTACGAAGAGAAACCTCTGAAAATTACTTTTGCGAGTTAGTGGATGTAGAATCTGTACACAAATTGGCTATATATGCTTCGCGTTCTTTAATGAAGGATGGAGATGCATTTTCAACTGTATAGAGAATTTGCAAAGCATCAGACCAAGGGTGAAAAATTCCGGGTTCGTTTTTGTGTTTGATTTCGTAATTAATAAAGTAATCTGCTTTTTTCAGGGCAATTTCTTCGGTTGTGGCTTTATTTGCTTTTAGTTTTTGCTCTATTGCTTGCAAGTCAAGTTGAATTTGGTTGCGCTGGTCTGCTGGCATTATTTCAAATGTTGCCCAAGTTTGACTTCCTGATAATTGCCATTGATAACGTTTGCCCGGTTTTAAGGGTTCTTTACCGCTGTAGGACACTTTTTGATCGGCAATGTTGACTTTTTGCGTCCACACTTCCTCTTGAGTATAGTAGTCACGGAGTGTTAATTGAACGTCTTTATTTTTGCCTTGACTTTGCCACAAAAATAATGGTTGATCGCTCCAAACTTGATATGTCTCTAATAAACCAGGTGAGATCGCACAAATCGCGTCGTTGCCGCTGCGGCCGCTGCGGATTCCACCTATTCTTTTAGGCTGACGCCGCCAAAACGAACCAATCCAATTACCAGATGTATTTTGAGCTATGACTTGTCCAAATTTAGAGTTGGAAGTTGAATTAATCTTTTCGTTTAAATTTACGAAGTTCTGCGGTAATAAAGGGGAATCAACTGTAGTCGATTTAACTAAGCTTTGGCTGCTAAAACTATTAGAAGTTATTACCACAGGGACAAGTGCCAAGCTGAATAATAATTTGTTTTGCTGAAATTTATACACAATTTTTTCTCCTTGTTACAGGTAAAACGTAAGCTAAAAAAACTGATGAAGGCAAAAGCCAAGGCAATAAAACCATACCAGATATGTAAACTTGCAATCCAACAAGACCGTAAACGATGACTGCACCGACTAAGACTCCAAGAATTTGCAAACGACGAGTGCGAATCAAATCAGACTGATTACGCAGCGCAATTGCTGTAATTTTACCGAGAATAATTGCCACCCCAATCATCCAAACATCGGGGATGGGAATTACTAAGCGGCGTGTGAGAAAATGGTGAGTCATATATGCTAAATTTTCGCCGCCTGTGAGCCAATCTTGCTGTGTCCAATAGCTCATCCCAGAAGGCATCGGCAAGCGGTCTGGCTGACCAGATGCAATTCCCAAACGTTCGTCGCTTCCCGCCGCAATTAATACTACCTGTTTGGAAACAAAGCGAAACTTGTTGATATCTGGATTTTCGATCAATTTCCAAGCGGGTATCTTGGTATAAACACTATCAGGAGGAAGCGAGAAATCTACTAATGGCTGCAACCCAAAAGGAGAACGCGACTGTAACAACGCAGGTAAATTGCCTTTTTTGGGGTGCTTCTTTTGAATGACATCAAGTAGTTCTGCGCGTAAATTTGTTACCCGATTAGTTTGTGGCTTAAGTAATTCTGTCATTTCTAGGTTCGCAGTCTCCACCAAGGACATCAAATAGGCGATCGGACAAATTTGACGACAATCTCGCTGGGGATCTGGCATTTCTACTAGGTTGGGATAAGCATTGACATATCCTTGCAATGTCCAATTCCACTTAGTAATCCCAATAGCTTCATTTGTGCCGACTTCTCGATGCGGTTGCTCAGTTGCGCCAAAAATTAGCCACATATTCGCATCTACCGCACGTCGTACTGCTTTGCCTAAATCTTTATCCCCGGATGCAGGGTCTTTTTGTGGTGCATCGAAGATAATATCTAAGCCAACTACGGAAGCATTTAACTTTCTGGTGCTATCAATCAATTTGCCGATGTAGCTACGGTTGATTGGGTGGAGTTGAGAATCGAGAAGTCCGGCGCGGTAAATCGATTCGGTATCAATTTCTACAATTGCGACTGGAGGAACTTCTTCGGATGGTATTTGGGCGGTAACATCGCGGTAAACTGACTGAGTAAACATTCGCCCATCGAGTAACATTTCTTGGACTGGGGGAAGCAAACCGAGTATCAGAGTTGCTGTGAAAGCGATCGCCTCAATGTAAGTTGGTAAACTTTGTCGCAGACGCTGTTTCCATCGAAAAGGAGGAATGCGAAATAATGTAGCTCCAGGATGGCAAAATAAGGAAGGCACTAAATAAGACGAGGGGTAAGTATGGCTTTTTTCCATGCGGAGAAATTGCCGCGCTTGCATCACCGATTCGTATACATCAAGGTGTTTCGCCAATCCTTGCAGAAATTGTACCAGAAATTCTTGGGCGACGCGGTTGTGAATCGGTTCGCGCATGACGACAACTTGACTGAAACCTAAGTCAATTAACGAATCGGCGATATTTAGTCCGCTGCATGAGTTAAAAATTGCTACCTGAAGTCCGCGTTTTTTGGCTGCACTCAGTTGGGGTGCAATTTCGTTGATGGAAATCGATATCCCAGGTGCAATACCGAGTTCACCCCCTGTCATATCTGATTCATTGCTGTGTCCAGCAAAAAACAGCACATCCCATCCTTTTTTGCTGGTGATCGCGTCGCTAATTTGTTGGATAACTTCCGTGGGGGTTTGCTCTGGTTGCCAACCGACAAACTCAACCTCAGCAATGCGAAGCAGTGATTGTACCGCTTCTTTGTCTGCCTGAAAATTCAACCCTGTATCATCACCCAAAATTGCCAAAATACGGGCACGTCGCTGATGTTGTTTTTTATGCGGTGTTTCAGTTTCCGCTTTAATATTTATTGGAGCGCGAATGATTTGAATCGCAAGAGCGTTAGCAAATTCGGTGCCAATCTCCCACGCTTCCCAAGGAAAGCGATCTAATTCAATCGGGGCACAGGTAAGAAAGACTTTTACCGCTTCGGTAACTCCTGGATTTTCTTTGACAAGTTCCTGGCTGATTTGAGCAATAGTTGCCCGGATTTCATATAATTCCACACTACGCAACCAGCGATGAAACTCAAACATCAATTTGGTTTCCGCTTTCACAAGTTCTGCGTGCCAGTCTACACTCAGCGTTACCACTCCACCACCAACTGTCCGTCCCCGCATGTGTTCTGACTGATAAAAGCACAGATATGCCTGTCGCCACTCTTGATACAACAAAGTTAAATTGGTTGGATAATTAACTTGCTGAGTTAATCTTTGTCCCTGTCCCCAACACAACTCAAACAAACAGGTTTGCTCGATTTTTTGGACTTTTAGATTAAAAAGATGAGAATTATATTTCATATATGTGACGCATTAAAGGTGGGAATTAAAACGCTCTAGAAGTGCGTATTTTGCTGTGTTTTTGTTGTCCGGGAGTTTTATTTTTGCAGATAACCGACTTCTATAATCAGTCGAGGATATAAAAAATTTTATGTTTAATATACTACAGGTTATTTCTCAATGTATATACTTAAGAAATGTAAATTTTAATTATCATAATTGGTAATTAATTGTGTAAGTTTCTCTTGACTAAAAAGAGGAGTTATGTATCATAGTAAAACTAACCTCAGAGGCACAAAGGAGACAGAGGAAGAGAAATTAGAGAGAGATTTTGTGTAAGTTTTGTTTAAGTCATTGCTTGCAATTCCATACCGAAAGGAATAATTTCAAATACAGCTTCATTGTCCGCAGTTACTGTCACCCAAAACCGCTCACCCCAATTGCCAATAACTTGAGCGTAGAGTATATTTTTGCTTGTGTCTTCGAGCGATTGTGCGAATAATAACTGTGTTTCATCACGCACCTCTAATTTCAAAGTTTTTGGCATTTGCCGTTGTGGTTGAGAACCCAAGGCAATCAGCAACGTCCATTCTCGGTTTTCTGTTGTTTCCGATAGCACCCACATAATTGCGTATAGCCGCAAACTACCGCGATCGCACTCCAAATCGCGGTAAGCACCCCGCGCTGCTGAGGGAATGTGAATTGAGTTTTGCTCTAATCCAGAGCGAATTTGGTCAAATTCGTCTTGCAACGAGCGTAGTGCTGATAATGCTGGAAACGGCATCAGCATCCACCCCAATTCACTCGCTACCGCATCGATTTGATTGCGTAACCAAAAACCAACATTGATTAATGGTTGGGCTGATAAAGACTTCGTATTTCGCGTCTGTACATATACCCAGTCAATCAAGTCTGAATTACTTAGCAGCGTTGTACCTTCTTTTACTGTTAGCAGTTCTGATAAATGCTGTTTTTGGAGTTTAGATGTCAGCGCAGTCAGCTTTTGTTGCAACGCTGTAGTTGTAGCAGTTTCTACAGTTGTTTTAGCAGGTAGTTGAATTGCATTTGCATCCAAACAGCGGAGATTGAGCAGGAGCGTGTCAGGATTTGAGTCAAACCAGTTTGACGGTATTGTGTATGTCCAATCTGTATCTACTTGTAAGCGTTCTGTTTGTTGATAATTAAGGTACTGCTTGTAGTTCATAAACCCAGATACAGCAACTTGCTGCTCCTCTTCCTCAACCTGCATCAGCACGTAGAAATGAGCGGCAAAATCAGGGATATCTAAAACTGCGAAAGGGATACTATGTTGATTAGTTAAATTGTTAGAAGTTAAAAGACAAACTTTAAAATCACCAATTTGAATATTACACGCTGCAACAAACAAATTTGCGTATGCAGGTTGCCAAATCGAAGCGCGATCGCTCTGGAATTGCAAATCTGGAGCGCGTTCAGTAAACCATTGCTCAAACCCCAAAACTCCCAACGCACAAAGGTAAACTTGCCAGCGTTGCTCTGACAAATGTATAGATTGACTTAGACGTGCAGCTTTTTGGAAATGCTCTGGTAATAGTTCGATGCGGGTTTCGTTGAGAGACTGCCAATCGGGTGAATCCGGCAAATCTGATATTGGTAGTTGATTCATCATAATTTAAATAGATAGATAAAGTTAATTTTCTACTTGAGATTACGCATGTTTAATTATTCTCCTGAGAGACGCGATGTTCCTCACGTCTTTACTGCCTCCTGGATTGCAAATAACGGCACAAACGACGTGCTAATAAACTGCGTAAGGGTTGATTGCGAATTGGATTTTTTACTTCCGATTCTGCTTCTTGGATAATGCTAGAAATCTGTTCATCCAAAATCAATTCTAGTTGTCGATCTAAAAAAAGCAAGCGTTCGGGATCTGCAAATAATTTAGCGGTATCAAGAACGCGATCGCGCAAAGTCCTTAACAACTTTTGACGAATATCGGCACGCAATTCATTAAGTTTTAATAAACGGGTTACTTCATATTGTTTTGTTAAATTAATTTGTGGTGCAATTTGGTTCATCGATTGACCTTGACAATGAAAGAGATGTAAAGCGGTGAGAAATGATTGTTCAACAGAAGAACGTTTGCGTTGAAGTTTTTTGATATAATCATTAATAACTTGGGCAAGAGTTTGATCTAAACATTCAAGAAATTGATTTTGATATAACTTAATAAATTCAAGTTGTTCTTCGTTGTCTTCAGTAACTTGTGATTGCTCTACCATTGGTTGAATTTCAGGTTGCTCGAAAGAAACCGAAGAAATCCTTCCTCCTTGCGCGGTAATTTTATATCGTCTAAGTTTGGATGCGATCGCGTGCAGTTGATTTAATACCGCCTCAGTACTAAGTTTACGCCCAGTAGAGGTTTGCAGGTCATTCGCAATCCGAATTAACTGCTCAGATGTTGGCTGTTGACACGGTAGCGTGGCTCCCGTAAGTCTTTGTTGCAAACGGTCTTCTCGGTAAACTGTGTGGTAACTTGCTAAAATATCGCAGATTTGCTGAATTTCCACTGATGTTAAGCAATACATATCAGTAAAAATTCGATGCAATTCCTTCGGCTTTGCATCATTCAAAAGTGCCCAATCGCTAACTAAAAAAACGCCATGCTGAAGTAAAAACCGCTTCAACTCTGGATGTTGTTTCACATAACGATTTACCCATGTATTGAGCGATCCTTTAACTGGATCGAAGGTTTTCAAAACAGTAGTCGCTAAAGATTGATAGGAACTGCTTTGAGTTGACTTGGATGTAAGCTTTTCCGGCTGATTTCGCGTTCCTAACAGTACCTCATCATCCAACACAAACGGTAACAAATCTTGACAATTAAAGCCATTTTGACTGCCAAATTTCGTTCCTAAGTCAAGGCAAACTTGATAAATTTGGTGAGAGATGTAGCACCGCAGACAAGTTTCCGCTAATTGGGGTTCATCCGTATCGGTTTCTTTGCCTGAGTGCATTTGTTGCCAAAGTTGACGCTGCACCCTTGCATCGGAAACTTCAACATTTTCAGTCAATTCTGGAAATTGTTTTTTCAAATAAGTTTGAGCAGCAACAATCATTTCAACCCGACGTTTACTAGTAGAATCAAGCTTGACAAATTCCCAATATTTTGATATGCGAGCCACGGTGTTTTTACTTACACAAAACCAATTATCCTCAATCTTTCCACCTCCTGAAAGTAAAAGCAATTTATTCGATACGACCTTATAGCTTTATATTTCTGGGAAAGGTGAACTCATGCAAAAACGAAAGAAGAGGGGAATGCGGTTCTGTTAAGAAATTTATTCGTTGAGGCAGGCAAGGGGTGCAGGGGAAGCAGGGGAAGCAGG
>CALMVQ010000181.1 GCA_937873135.1 uncultured Scytonema sp.
AAGGTTCTTTCTTTTTACTTTTTACTTTTTACTTTTGCCTTGTTGTACTAGTCTCCTTACCAAATCTGAGCTTCATCATTTAGCCTCGATTTTTATCGGCATAGAGTGATAAAAGGGGGTTAAGACGAAAGGAAAGTACTCAGTATTCAGATCGAAGTGCTGCCAGTCAGATTTGAAGGGAATTATGTCAACTTTCTCATATTTATTTATTCTTTTGTTGGAACTCATCAGCAATACCCATACTGGGCTTGAATTTTAATTCCATTCAGAATCATATTGACAAATTGAAGCTGCCATACACTAGTGACATTAGTTAAGTTTTTCATTGTCAAAAATGTGACTTAAGTCATGAGCACATTCATTACTTTTGACACCTATTGCTACTTTACACTAATTCGTATGATTAACCTTGCTTGAACTCAGCAAGCTGCCAAAATCTGATGATTAGGAAAACTGAAAGTATTTGTAGAACAACTTTATTTAATCAGTATATGTGTTGGGTTGTTCCTTTAATACCACTGGCGATCGCAGGTTCTTTTGTTAAGACTAAGTTGGGTTCTAATGCCTGGAAGACATAGATCCCCGACGCGTGCGTCGGGGATCTAGTGCAGGCTGGCTGAAATAACTTACCAGTAAATCTCAAACCAAAAGCTTGATATATAAGGATTTCATTATGAGTGCCTTTTGACTTTTTACTTTTGCCTTGTTGCACTAGTCGCCCCGTCTAATTAACAGAGAGGGGAAATCGCCTGATGCGTGCGGGCTTCCAATGACTTTTCTTTGCAGTGCCGAGTCATTACACTGCTTCAAGGTGGACGTGAGTAAAGTAAAATTACTGACTGTGCCAGTTCCCAGGGGAGAATGTATGTTAAAAGTGCGGGGTATGAAGCGTACATTTCTGTAAGATGAGTATAGGTGTAAACGCAAGAGCAATTTTTACCCATTACACTCCTACACCCTTAGTCTAGATGGCTCGCACACCGATATTGACTTATGATCGCGGCACATTAATTCTGCATCCACCACCACGCGGCAGAGCTTGGATGGATTTCGCGACATGGGATGATAGAGTGGAGAAATTCCGCATTCCAGCGATTCAGTACCGTGCTTTGGTAGAAGCACTGCAAGCAGAAGAGACTCTCTTTAGCGACGAGGCAAAGGCGTTTTATTCATTAGAATTGCTTCCCAGTCTGGAAATGGAACCTTACCTCCATCAAAGTGAAGCGTTAGCAGCTTGGAAACTGGCGGGAAGGCAAGGTGTAGTGGTGCTACCGACAGCAGCCGGAAAAACTTATCTAGCACAAATGGCAATGCAAGCAACGCCACGAACTACACTCATTGTTGTGCCGACACTTGATTTGATGCACCAGTGGTATGCACACTTGAAGGCAGCGTTTCCTGATACTGAAGTGGGGTTACTGGGTGGTGGTTCCCGAGATAAAACACCTATCCTCGTTGCAACTTATGATAGTGCCGCAATTCATATAGAAACGCTGGGAAGTCAGTATGCGTTGTTAATTTTTGATGAATGTCATCATTTACCAACAGATTTTAATCGAGTCATTGCTGAGTTCGCGATCGCACCTTATCGTCTGGGACTTTCCGCTACCCCCGAACGCACCGATGGGAAACATACTGAGCTAAATATCTTGATTGGAAAAGAAGTCTACCGCAAAAGGGCTGAAGATCTCGCGGGAACGGCTTTAGCAGAACATCAAATTGTCCAAATTAAGGTGAAACTCTCCCAACAAGAACGGGAAAAGTACAATCAACTCATTCAACTTCGCAATGATTTTTTACGGGAATCAAAGATTTCTTTGGGGAGTCTTCAAGGTTGGCAAAGGTTTGTGCAAATGAGTGCGCGATCGCAAACTGGACGTAGAGCCATGTTAGCACATCGCCAAGCAAAAGAAATTGCTTTAGGGACTGATGGCAAGTTGCGAATTCTGGCCAATCTACTTGCAAAACATTATCCAGAACGAATTTTAATTTTTACAGCTGACAATGCTACGGTTTACTGCATTTCTCAAGAGTTTCTCATTCCCGCAATCACGCATCAAACTCCAGTAAAAGAACGTCACGAAATCCTCACAAAATTTCGCTCTGGAGAGTATAAATCGCTGGTAGCGTCGCATGTGTTGAATGAAGGTGTCGATGTGCCTGCCGCTTCTGTTGCGATTATTTTATCTGGTACTGGTTCTGCAAGGGAATATATCCAACGTTTAGGTCGAGTTTTGCGTAAAGGAAATACGGAAAATAAGCAGGCAATTTTATACGAAGTTGTTGCGGAAGATACGAGTGAGGAGAGAACATCGGCAAGGAGAAGAGGGAATGAACGCGGAGAACGTAGAGAAGATGAGAAGAAAGCAAATTTGCAGGTTATTTATGGCAGTGGGAAGGAAAGAAGTTACAAAGCTGCTGAACAGATGGAAATAAATTATTCTGTCAAAAAGGAGACAGAAGAGGGGGAGAAAAAAAATTAAAAGGTTCGTAGTTGCGCTTCAGCGCTCATATTATTAAGAGCGCTGAAGCGCAACTACAAACTTTAGGACATTATAGAACACTCTTAATATAAAGTTATGTTTATTCACGCCCACGTTATTTAGATATCTTACCTCTTTACAATATGTTACCAACAGAATTGCTTAATCACAGACAAAATGGGGAGGAAATCATCCCGAAAAGACTCAAGATTGACGAGAAACACTTGGAGATTGCTGTTGAGTTAATGACTTGTTTTCAAGAGGCGGTAGGTGATAATCAAGGTACGCTTGAACGTCAATTGCTGGAGTTGGAAGGTGATACTCCAGATTACAAGATGAAGCGGGGTTTGGCTTATATTCTCAAAAGCAGTTTTTCCACGTTCGAGGTGGTGAGTCCTTTAGAACCACAAATGTTACGAGAAAGAGTGTTTTCTCTAGCAGCAAAATCTGTTGCCAGTCGAGAGTTAGCAACAGTAACGTTAAATAAAGTAGCGGAGGAATTGAGCCGTGAACTAGAAAGAGAAGTATTGATAAAGCAAGTTCAAGATGGGTTATATGCCGATCTCGCAGAAAATAAAATGTTGACGGCTTTTGATGCGCCCAAGCCTGAGGATTTATTGCATCGATACAATTTATCTCAGGTGCAAGGTGTGTTTTATAAGGCAAGCCAACTAGTTATAAATGCTCACCGCAACGTTCCAGGGCAATATAAGCTTTTGTTCCGCTATCTAAAGCTGTTTCAATTGATGGCATACATTGAGGGAGATGCCGACCACGGGTTTACAATTACAATTGATGGCCCGACAAGTTTGTTTAATCCCAGTACGCGTTATGGTTTGGCGATCGCTAAACTAATCCCAGCGTTACTTCATGTCACTCGATGGAGTCTTGCGGCTACGTTGCAAAGTCGTGATACCTACACAAATACTTGGAAAACCGGACGCTTTACCCTCAATTCTGAATGCGCTTTGGAAACTCACTATCCACCAGGTAAGCCCTACGATAGTATGTTGGAAGCATCATTTGCTGATAAGTGGGATTCAATGAAAACTGAGTGGGTGTTAGAACGAGAAGTTGATTTGATTCCCATCCCCGGCAGTGTGATGATTCCTGATTTTAGATTAGTTCATCCTGATGGTCGCACATTCTTATTAGAAATTGTCGGTTATTGGCGACCCGAATATCTACAAAAGAAGTTTTCTCAGGTGCGACGTGCAGAATGCGATAATTTGATTTTGGCTATTTCCGAACGCCTGAATTTAGAGAACGCTGGCGTTAAGATGAATGATGTGCCGGCAAGAATTGTTTGGTTTAAAGATAAATTGTTGCCGAAGGCAGTTTTAGCAGTTCTCGAATAAAGGACAGACAATGTAGTTGGGCATAAGTCGAGAATAAACCTTTAATATTCAACTCGCATATTTTGTACCCAGACTCCTTATATAAAGTTTTATTACAGTAAGTAAACTAGTTCAACTATTATGAGATTAAGGCTTGTAGTTTTAATTTCGGTGTTTGATGTGTTCGTAGAAAGACGAAATTATACCACATGTTTACATTAAAAGAACCACAGATAGAAATTGGTCGTCCTTCCCACGCTTTAGTTGTTGGTGGCAGCATTGCTGGCTTACTAGCAGCGCGAGTCCTACTCAATCACTTTGATCGTGTCACAATTGTAGAGCGCGATCGCTTTCCTGACGAACCCGTAACGCGTCCGGGAGTTCCTCAAGGCAGCCAAGTTCACGTCATACTGACTCAAGGACAGCGAATTTTAGAACAGCTATTTCCAGGTTTGACACAAGAGTTAACAGCAGCAGGTGCGCCAACTGTAGACTGGTTAGCTGATTGGAAATTCTTCGGAATTGGGGGTTGGGCACCACGCTTTCGCTCTGGCTTTATTGGATATACCACAAGCCGTAACTTTTTAGAGTTGGTACTTCGACGTCGGCTTTCTCAAAGCGAACGCTTACAATTTATAGAGTCAACTCAGGTCACTGGACTGTTAACTAACGCAGATTGCTCTAGGATAACAGGTGTAAAACTGCGCCACCGTACTGAAACGGACACTACTACCCAAGATCAATCGCGGGAATTAGCAGCAGATTTAGTTGTGGATGCAACAGGACGGAATTCCCGGATGCCTAAATGGTTAACTTCTTTAGGCTACCAACCGCCGCAGATAACTGTCGTTAACTCTTTCTTGGGTTATGCGAGTCGTTGGTATGAGTGTCCTAAGGAATTTGTTGCTGATTGGCAGGGGATAACAGTAATGTCTCAACCGCCTAGTATTAGTCGTGGCGCAGTCCTTTATCCGGTAGAGGGGAATCGTTGGGTAGTAACTTTGGGTGGTGTTGCTCAGGATGCTCCACCTAACGATGAAGCTGGCTTTCTAGAATTTGCGCGTAATCTACGCAGTCCAATTATTTATGAAGCGATCAAAGATGCTCAACCTTTATCAAGCGTCAAAAGCTACCGCCGCACAGAAAATCGGTTATGCCATTACGAGCAGCTAGACAGACTACCTGAAGGTTTAGTAGTCGTAGGAGATGCCGTCTGTGCCTTCAATCCAGTTTACGGTCAAGGCATAACTATAGCGGCGATGGCAGCGTTGACTTTAGATGAGTGCTTGCAACAGCAATTTCAACGGCAGCATGGTAATCTTATAGGTTTAACGCGACGATTTCAGCAGCGACTGGCAAAGCTAAACGCTACCCCCTGGATGATGGCAACAGGAGAGGATTTTCGTTGGTCTACTACTGTAGGGGGGAAACCTCAGCGCATCAATCAAATTATGCAGCGCTATATTGACACTGTACAACAGCTAATGTTAAAGCACCCCAGTATATATCGTGCATTTTTGGAAGTGGTACACATGGTAAAACCACCAAGTATGCTTTTTCACCCCAGCATTATGGCACGAGTTCTCTGGTTAACCATCAATAAACGCTCAATCTCAAGCGAGATGACGGTAAGTCGTTAATGGTAATCCAGTTCGCTGCTTAACATCAACCAAAGATTTGTACTCACCTCGTCGTTGCCTTTCTGCAACGACTTTTTCGGCAATCGCACCATCAAGTCCACAAGCAATCAACTCATCGATTGAATATGCGTTCAATCTTCTCCAAGAAAAGTCAGCTTCTTTCTTGTAGTTATAGCTAAATGTAATCAAGGGTGCAAGGCGATTTATATAGTTCTCTGGAATCCCAGCTATTTCTACTAACTCTTCTATATGAGTGAAAATATACCCTTCGTTAAGCACTGATTCGATGTTATTCGCATATACTATTGGTATGCCTAATCTGTTCACTAGTTCATTTTTAGAACAGTGGTTAATATCTACTTTTTTGCAACTGCTAATAACTAGCTTGGCTAACTGTAGCTCTTCTGGAATGGGTAAATTTTTGGGATATGTTTTCGCTAAGAATTTATTCTTCAGGTACAAAGCTACTCCAATTTGAGCCAGCCAAATCACTGGTAAAACACTAGTTGAAGATAGAATAAAACTCAGTCCGGTAATGCCAGTACCTAGTGCCATCCAAACTTTAGTTTTAGATTTATAACCTGCATAGGTTATAGCTAATCCTCCAAATATTGGGAAGAATGATAACCATACCCAAGATGGGGTTTGTTTAAACCAAGAAGCTGATTGCGACATTGATTGACCAAATATATTTTAATTATATAGATTGCAAAAGTTTTTGTCGTTTTTCTTCGTATTCTTCTGCAGTAATTACGCCCGCGTCATAAAGCTTTTTCAAGTCTCCTAAAGCTTTGGTAGCATCTTGAGCAGAGATGGCTCCTCCTGAATAACCACCTCCTACTATACTTTTATTGTATTTGATATTAAAATCTGCATCTGAGGTGAAAATTAGTATGAAAAATTCAAAAAAGGATATAATTGACGGAATGAATGTCAAGGAAAACAACAGGTACAAGACACCAGCAAGATTTTCACCAAGATAAAATTTGTGAATTCCAAATCCACCGAAAAAAAAGCACAAAACAATTGCCGTTGATTTACTTTTCATATCTTCTCCTTTCTAGGATCTTAATTAAATAGCTAGATGCATTGATATTTAAGGCTTACAAGCTGATATAATTTCACGATGAATGTCGTTGTGTTTTCTTAAGTTTACCTGTCATAAAAAGAAGCAAAAGTATCCCTGCTTGAGCCTCTAGCAAAACAAAGTAACCCCTAAGTAGATAGTTAAAATCTGTAGTTGAATTGAAGTAGAAAATCAAACCACCAACTGCTATATATGGTAATAAGCGCAGCCCAGTTAATTTGCGACTTAGCTTTGTTTTACTATAATTAATCATCAAATTATCAATTTATTAACGATAAATTTTAAGAGAATACTCAAAATGCTACATTTTTATGCTTAACTAGATTATTATAAAAAATGTTAAAGTTCGTAATTGTATAGAGCTAAGACAGCACAGATACAAGCCAACAAAAACACTTTACAGTTACACTTAAGTAGGTCAGGACAAATTAACATATTTTGTTGGAGTCGTTATTGGTAAGAGGTATCAATGGAAGCTACTGCTACATACAGATTTACCCCTTTCTGGCGAGGAGCGTTTACTTATAATGCTTTCAAACATGTTTACGAGTCACCACATAGTTATACTTATTTCCACTAACGAGAGGGAATTTTATTTGTGTGCTTAACCGCAGCTGAAGGTCAAATAACCATACATTATATTTGCTTAACTAATTATACTCTGTAATTAGCTGTTGTACACATGGAAATATACTGAAAGGATTTAATTTAAGTATTTTTACTTAAAAAAGGCTCTTACTTGTTTTTGTGCCAATACTCAGCGACTCGTTTTTCCCACTGGTGCCAGTAATCTTGCACTGCTGTTCGTTCAAACCAAAATACTTCAGCTTCTGTTTCTGGAATTGCTACAACGACTAAAGCATGATTGATTTGAATATCGTAATCTTGGTAGTACTCATTAACTGCTCCTAGATACGCCGTTAATTGCAGTGGATATTCATACAATCTCTCAATTGAACCTTTAGGTTTGTCGGCAGTTTTCCACTCACACACGCAGGGAACGCCTTGATAACTCGCTACACAGTCAACTTTACCGGAATAGCTCATGTTGTAATGAAAAACTGAGCCTTCCACGAGTCTAACTTGATCGATGTCTTCTAAAACAGGTTTTATACTTTCCCAATAAGGAAGACTGGCTTCGGGACAAATTGGGTTTTCGCCAAGTAGATAACGTTCAATGTGCTTGTGAGTTTGAGTTCCCCGACGACTGGCGCTTGTGGAAATACGGGTGGCTTCTTCCATACCAACACGGGATTTCCAATTGTTGAGGCGATCGCGTTCTGCTTGTGGTTTAGTGGCATTCAGGATTGTCGTCACACTGGGAAAGTTCTTTCCCGTAGCGTCCATATAGTATTGTTTACCGTTATTCCGTAATGATTTGGCATTTAGACACGGTAGTTGTTGAGTTGTAAAAGGCATTTAATGTTCTATATTGAAGTTTGCTTTCTCTGTTTGGGCTAGAGCAAAAGTAAATATATGTCTTAAGTCTTACCTCTAAAACAAGATGAAAAATTTATGAATCTTTACTAGTGTAATTATGTAGTGAAACTTATGTGAGCGAGAAGAATACTTTTCTGACGGAAGAATTCATAATTTTTACTCCTTCTGACAGTATTTGCTAACTCGGTCATCTGGTATATTTATATACTACTAGATATGAAGGTTCCTCTAGGTGGAAGTCTGAAGTCACTTAATAAAAAAAGAAAAAACTGATGAAAACAACTATTACTGCCGCTTTAGCCATCATTGCTGCGATCGCTGGTTTAGGAAGTTCCGTTCGTGCCCAAACATCGGTAAACTCAGACTTGAGTATGCGTAATTACACATTGAATGGTAATTCTTTGGTAGGAGTTGGCAATAGAACATCTCAAAATGACTTTTCAACATTCTTTCCCCAAAGAACTCCTGCGAAGACTCCTATAGGCACAGTTACCGAGGATGGTACCACTTACACTGGATTCTGGCAGGTTGGTAATCAAGTTGAGTTACGCCGTAGCATCTCACAGCCGCTCTCCACTGTCACCAGTGTACCAGAATCTGATACAAATACTGTGGTATTTCCGCGAGCAGATCAATCCTTCAATGCAAATGACGGAATCCAAGCAGTTTATACAATAGATGGAAACAATAGTGCTAGATAATCTGTGTAGAGACGCGCTATGGCGCGTCAATACATGGGTTAGTGGTAGATAAATTATCTGAGAGTGAACCTTATTGCATCACAATCCGTGTCTTCTGAGTTCTGAGCTATGTGTTCTTTTCAAAATAGCTTAAGAGACTTTCACGAAAGTGTGGGGGTTTTACCAGCTTTTATTTCCTGCATAATTTTTTCAACTCGTTTAGCTCTCTCTGGTCTACCTTGTGCATTAAAAACTTTCTGAGCTTTTTCTAAAGAGGTGATCGCTTCTTGAGTATTACCTTTACCCCATAATGATAAAGCCATATTAGTTATAGCTTCACCATATTCTGAATTTATTTTAAGTGCTTTTTGATACTCAGTAATCGCCTCATCCCAGCGTTCTTGACTCGCCATAACTTGTCCCACTGCATTATAAGCAATGGCATATTTAGAATCCAACCGAATGACTTGTCGAAATTCTTTGATGGCATCTTCTTTTTTACCCTGTCGAAACAGGACATTTCCTAACTGATAATGCCCATAAGTGTCATCAGGATACTTCTTAATTAACTTGCGTAAGCCAACTTCTGCACCTGGCAAATCACCTTTGTTTATTAATTGATTTGCTGCTTCGTTAAGTTTCTCCTGTTCTGGCGCTTCGTTGTTGCCTGGTAATTGTTGTGCAACTTTTTGTGTTTGTATGTTAGTAACAGCAAAATTGCCATCTTCTGCCAACAAAGGGCGGGAGGTATTTGTTACAGCTAAAATACCGAGAATGAAACAAGTAGCCGTTTGACAAAAAACTGACTTGAGAAAATTATTAAGTTGCATCCTTGGTTTCATCCCGGATGTATCAACACTCATCAGCCACATCCTCAATGGTTTTCAGGTTATTTATAAAAAGTATAGTCTGGATTGCGCTAAGGGTTACAAAGAAACAGAAAGGGTTTCCTTCTATGCTGCCTTCGCATAAGCCTAAAGGTGCTAAGGCAGTAGGCTCTTGAGAGTTGTTGTAGGTATTAATTATTCCATTGCAAACACTTTGCAGTAGAATAAGTCCTTTAGATAGAGGAGGGTAAAAAGTGACTCGTGCCATAATTGTGCGCCATGGTCAAAGTACTTATAATACCGAAAAGCGCATCCAAGGACGTACTGACGCATCTAGATTAACCGAACGAGGTTATAACGATGCCATTAAAGTCGGCAAAGCCATCAGCAACTTATCGTTCAATGCCATTTACAGCAGTCCTTTACAACGAGCGAAACAGACAGCAGATATTATCTGCCGATCTCTTAGATCTGGAGGGGAAGTTACCCAAACTTCTGAGCTGTTGATGGAAATTGATCTCCCCTTATGGGCGGGAATGCTATCTAGTGAAGTGAAGCAGAAGTTTCCCGAAGACTATAGCACGTGGCAGGAACGTCCCCAAGAACTACGAATGCTCTTATCTGAGGGAGAGGGAACCCGAGAGCTTTTCCCCGTAATCGCTTTGTACGAACAGGCACGTCATTTCTGGCAAGAGATCTTGCATCGTCATCAAGGCGAAACCATACTGATCGTCGGGCATAATGGTATTAATCGTGCTTTGCTTGGGACTGCCCTATCGATCCCTCCAGAACGCTACCATTCGCTTCAGCAATCTAACTGTGGTATTAGCGTACTCAATTTTTCAGGTGGATTGTCAGATCCAGTTCAACTAGAGTCGATGAATCAGACGCAACAGATGGGAGAAACTCTGCCCTCGCTGCGACCGACTCACCAAGGAGTACGATTATTACTAGTGCGTCATGGAGAAACCGAGTGGAATCGTCAAACGAGGTTTCAAGGTCAAATTGATGTTCCTCTCAATGAGAATGGTAAGCAACAGTCGCGCTTATGTGCTGAGTTTTTGAAAGATGTGGCGATTGATTTCGCTGTCAGTAGCCCGATGCTGCGTCCTAGAGAAACAGCAGAAATTATATTGCAGCCCCATAAGAGTGTAAACTTGGAATTCCAAGATGGTTTAAGAGAAATTGGTCACGGACTTTGGGAAGGAAAATTAGAGAAAGATATAGATCAAGAGTTTCCAGGAGAATTGCATCGCTGGCGGACAGTTCCTGGAGAAGTTCAAATGCCTGAAGGGGAAAACTTGCAGCAAGTGTGGGAACGTAGCGTTGTCGCTTGGCAGGCAATTGTGACAACAGCCTTAGCAAAGCAACTGAAAACAGGATTGGTTGTTGCTCACGACGCGACGAATAAGACATTGCTTTGTCACGTTCTCGGTTTATCATCAGCAAATTTTTGGAGTTTTCGTCAAGGCAATTGTGCAGTCAGTGTTATTGACTACCCATTAGGGTTAAATAGTATACCAGTATTGCAAGCGATGAATATCACGGCTCACTTAAGTGGAAGCGTATTGGATAAAACAGCCGCAGGAGCTTTGTAACATTCAGCCCTAAGTTGGTACTGCATGAGTTCGTGATTATTAATCATTTTGCAAATGACAGATAACAAATAAGGGCTAGTACCGCAAGGCGGAAGTCAAAAGTCAAAAGTCACTCATTCAAAAGTCAAAAGTGTTATAAATCAAGGCTTCTGGCTGTTTGAAATGGTTGCTTTATTTACGCGCCCGCTGTACTAGAACCAATTACGTTTACATGCTCTCCCCCTACCTAGCTAATAGCTTAACATGACAAGTACACTGCTACAACAAGTACGAGTTATTGACTCTGTTTCACAAACAGATCGCATTGCTGATGTGTTGATAACTGAAGGCAACATCGATCTCGTCAGCAGTCAGATTTTAGATCTGCCAAATGACACTCATTTCAGAGATTGTCGCGGATTGGTTCTAGGAACGGGGTTAGTAGATTTGTATAGTTGTTCCGGAGAACCCGGATTTGAAGAACGGGAAACTCTCTCGTCCTTTTTGCAAGCCGCATCTGTAGGCGGTTTTACACGAGTTAGTCTATTACCCAATACATCACCACCGATTGATAACCCTGGTGTAGTAGCACAGTTGCGGAGAGGGGGAGAGGGGGAGACGAAAAATTTATCCACGTCCCCACGTCTCCATGTTCCTGCTTCTCCTTGTCCCCTTCTCAACATTTGGGGTGCACTCACCCTCGATCTTGCTGGAAAGCAAATGACGGAATTGGCAGATTTGGCAGCATCTGGGGTGGTAGGCTTTACCGATAGTCAGCCTTGGGAAAATTTGGGACTGGTAAGGCGGGTGTTGGAGTATCTCCAGCCTTTGGGAAAACCCGTGGCATTTTGGTGTTGCGATCGCCAACTGATGGCAAACGGCGTTATGCGGGAATCTACAGATTCCATCCGCTTCGGGTTGCCTGGAAATCCCCACTTCTCAGAAACTTCTGCTATTTCCTCGTTGCTGGAATTAGTTGCCGCTACAGGTACAGCAGTACATATTATGCGCGTTTCTACAGCTCGCAGTGTCAAATTGATCGCATCGGCAAAAGCCAGTGGTTTACCCATCACCGCCAGCACTACTTGGATGCACCTTTTACTTGACACGAAAGCAGTTAAAAGTTATAATACCAATCTGCGTTTAGAACCGCCATTAGGCAAGAGCAGTGATTTGGTAGCTTTGCGACAAGCAGTCAAGACAGGTGTCGTCGATGCGATCGCTATTGACCATAGACCTTACACCTACGAAGAAAAAACAGTTGCCTTCTCCGAAGCACCACCAGGAGCAATTGGTTATGAGTTAGCATTACCTTTACTATGGCAGCATCTTGTTGAAACTAAAGAGTTTACAGCTTTGGAATTATGGAGATCTCTCAGCAGTCATCCTCTGGAGTGTTTAAATCAGAAACCAAGAGCGATCGTTCCTGGTGAAAGGGCAGAATTAACTCTATTCGATCCTCAGCAAAGCTGGAAAGTTGAGAGTAAAAATTTATATACACTGTCTAGTAATACCCCTTGGTTGGGGCAACAGTTAATCGGTCGTGTTGTCCAAACTTGGTTACCCCAAAATTCATCCCACGCTTCCCGGAATCGGTGAGACGTGGGATGAATTTTGGACTAAGCTAAACAAAGTTATAAGTAGGGACCGGGCGATCGCATTTCTATTCCCAGAGTACTACATTATGAAGCATGTAGTCAACAATCTGTACTAACTTACAAGTTGACTTGGGTGTTCCAAGAGAGTCAGTCCACTAATATATGTTGACAAAAATAGGAAGATGCTATAGTAGAAGACCTATTTGAGCACTGACATTCAATTCATCAAGTAAAAGCGATCGCATTTATATTTTCAGACTGAATGTTTTGCCTTCGTCAGAATTCTCCCTTAAAAATGTCAATCAATTCTAGTGGACCGACTCTCTAATACAGTAATTATTATGTTGCGTGTCTTGCTGTGTGGACGAGAGTTGTTAGCAAGTGATGGGGTTAACGAGCTGTATAACCGCCATCAATGACTAATTCTGTTCCCGTGACAAATTTGGCCTCATCAGAAGCAAGGTATAAAACTCCGTAGGCGATATCATCTGGCTCACCGACATGTCCCAGAGGGTGTAAACTGTTAAGATACGAGCGTCCTCCAAAGCCGCCGAAATATCCCTCCACCATTGGCGTCCAAACAAATCCCGGATGCACAGAATTGACACGGATCTTATTTTGTGCATACAGCAAAGCATCCGTTTTGCTCATTAAACGCACGGCACCCTTAGACGCATGATAGGGTGGAACAGTCGGCGAACCAACCAATCCGTAAACAGCAGACATATTAATAATGCTGCCGCCACCCGTATTCAACATGGAAGCCACAGCATATTTAGTGCAAAGAAAAACTCCATTCACGTTAACTGCCATGACGGCGTTCCATTCTTCTAGAGTAATTCTGTCAGTAGGTTTGTTAACACCAGAAATTCCCGCATTATTCACCAAAATATCAATTTTTCCCCACTTTTGGCAAACTTCAGCAAAGACTCGCTGTACCGCACATTCTTTGGAAACATCCAATTGCCAGTATTCTGCTTCTCCACCCTCCGCGTGAATTTCTTCAACTAAGTTTTTACCTTCGTCTAAGAGAATGTCAGTCACTGCGACTTTCGCACCTTCACGTGCCAAAATCTGGCTAGTGGCTCGACCAATACCTAAAGCAGCACCTGTAACAATTGCAACTTTACCTTTTACTCTATTCATAGCTGACTCTGCTAAAGTTCAATCGCATTGTTTATTGATAGTAAAAGGAGTTGAAAAATCAAGCTGCTTAAAAGTTAACAATTTGAACGAAAAAAAGAGAGTAGGGTAGAGGGGGAAGAGGAGCAAAATTGGAAAATAAGAATGCTATGTGATTTGTAGCACCATTATTTATTTATGCAGTTGTTTTCCATCCCCAGCCCCCGTTCTTCCGTTCCCTACACAACCTAAGACTTCCTGTCTTAACTGAGACTGGAAGCTGCTCTTAACCCCTATAACTTCCCGATTTGCGGAGATCATTTCGATGTCCTTGGAGTCTCGCATTTCTGAAGTGGGTAACAAAGCGGCATCGATTAAAGGCAAAGTAATTGTCACTGTTGTACCTTGATTGACACCCCCACTCTCAAGAGTAATGGTGCCATTCATCAATTCCATCAAGTTCCGTGAAATTGCCAGTCCCAATCCTGTCCCACCAAACTTGTTGGCTGTTTCTTCTACCATGACATAAGGGCGAAATAGTTTTTGCTGTTGGGTAGGATCGATACCGACACCTGTATCTTTGACAGTGATACTCGCCCAAGCTTGATCATCTTTTTGTTTAATTTCTGTGTGAATCGTTATACTTCCCTCTTCAGTGAATTTCATTGCATTACTAACAACGTTAATGATCACCTGCTTCAGTTTCATTGCATCAGCATGAACAAACATCTGTTCGTTCATCTGGGAAATATTTAATTTTAAACCTTTTTGTTGAACACTGACTGATTGTAAATTAATGATTTCTTTAAGTAATTTTTGTAGCTCAATAGTTTCCAATGACACTGAAAGCTTGCCTGCTTCAATCTTGGAAATATCTAGTAAATCGTTAATTATGCCTAGCAAGTGAATCGCTGTTTCATCAGCAAGCTTGAGAAACTCCATTTCTTCTTCTCGAGAATCACACATGTCGTCTCGAACCAAGCGAACACAGTTAATAATGATGTTTAAAGGATTTCTCAACTCATGCGAAGTTGCTGCCAAAAATTGACTTTTCACCTGATTTGCGCTTTTTGCTTCCTTCCAAGCTATTTCCAATTCTTCTGCCCAAATCCTCAGTCGTTCTAACATTTGACTCAGTGCTTGTGCCAATTGATTAAATTCTCGAATGTTGAAGTTGTCAGGAACTGGTTCTGCTGCTTGATTTAAGTGAAGATTGAGAGCATAGTCTCGTAATTTTTCCACAGGACGTGCTAAGTAATGAGCTACATATAACGATGCCAACAAACTCGCTCCAATTAAGATAACTGTCAAAAGGATAAAAATGAGTTTCATGTCTCTAAGACTGTACAAAGCATTGTCCACACTTGTCACAGCCACAATCACCCATTTCTGAGGCTTTCCTTTCGTCGTTAAACCATCGATAGCATTATAACCAGCTAGTAATTTCCGCTCATTTTCTTCAAAAAAGAAATAATCTTGTTGTCCGGCGAGCGCATTTATCACAATTTTTTTCAGTTGCGAAGCATCTGCCTGCTGTTGAATATGAGTTCCAATCCGACTGGGAAATGGGTGAGCTAAAATAGTCCCATCCTCAGCAATAACCATTGTAGAGCCTGTAAGCATTCCTGGTTTTTTATCTAACTTCTCGTGCAGGAGAGCTGAGCGAAAACTCAAAACGTAATGCAGTTTCCCAGCTTCGTCGTAAACAGGGGCAGATAAGCGTAATCGCAATTGATTGCGTGTATATATTTCCCCAGTTATTCCGGCATTGGTAGGTAATATTGCTTCGACTTCAATCCCATCACTAAGAAAGGGTGATGTTGGATCGCCTATTGGTTGATCGCCACAAGTCGTAGCGACTATATTACCAGTTTCTAAATCGGTTAATTGCGAACACTCAATTTGCCTTGGCAATTGTCGTGCTAGCCGATTAAGAAATTGTTGCACTTCATCCCGTGAACCTGACTGTATAGTCTTTGTTTCACTGGCACTGAGCAAGTTAGTTTTGAGGGCTGCAATTGTATCTAAAATTCTCTGTCCATTATTAACAGCGCTTTCTGTTAAATTTTGATAAGCAGTTTCCAATAGGCTAGAACGTGCCTTGTCAAAGGCTACCATCTCCCCTATCAATACAACCGGGACGGATAAAAGTAATATTTTCGACACTAATATGCGCCGAAACGATGCTTGACGGAGGTTAGCCATCGGCAGTCTCTCTTTGTATGTGCCAATCAGAACAGTATGTGATTAGACTTGATTTTATGCGCTGGTAAAAATGCTTTTTTTCAACCACATTAAAAATATAAAATACTTTAATGAGAAAAAGAAGCATCCTATACAAATACTCAAAAAACCTAACTGTGTAAAAAACGTTGAAGGCGTTTAAATGAGGGAAGTATTTAGCCGTTAGCCTTGACTTTATCAGCCTACATAAGTTATTAGGGTGTTCAAGTAAACCTGAAGGTTTACACAATTCACCTCAATAAGAGCCATATTTTCCCACTTTTCCTACTTTTCTTACTATTATTGTGTGCTTAGAAGCTAACTGATGCTCGCTGAATACTGACTATTAAGAGCATATGAGATAGGAGTTTTTTCACATCATTCTTGGTGAGAATTAAATGCCCGTAGAGGAAATATTCAAATTAGACAAACCAAAACAATGCTACAACAACTTCCTAATACCACAGCAGTTTTAGCAATGAGTGTAGATGGCAAAATAGCAGATGTCACGCGGGTGAGAGCCAGGTTTAGCTCTCAGGCGGATGTAGCACACCTTGAAAAACAAATCGCCCTTGCTGATGCTATCTTGTTCGGTGCTGGAACTCTCCGCGCCTACGGTACGACATTAAGAGTATCCGATCCAAAACTGCTGCAGCAAAGAAAACAAGCGGGTCAGCCCCCTCAGCCCCTTAATATAGTAGTTACACACTCTGGAAAGCTGAATCCGGAATGCCGCTTTTTTCAGCAGCCAGTCCCACGTTGGTTAGTTACGACAACAGCAGGATCTATGTATTGGCAAGAGCGCCAACAAACACGAACCTCAACAGGAATCAATACCTGTGATAGTCCGCAAGAATTTGAACGGATTCTAGTTTTTGAAACAAACGCTACGAAAGTCGATCTTAATCGTACCTTACAACATTTGACAACTATGGGCATAGCACGTTTAGCTGTATTGGGTGGTGGTACCTTAATTGCCTCAATGGTGGAAGCTGACTTAATTGATGAATTTTGGTTAACCGTATGTCCTTTAATTTTAGGCGGCTCCACTGCACCCTCGCCAGTAGACGGAAAAGGATTTTTAGCCCAGTTGGCTCCCCGATTACAACTGCTTGAAGTTCATACCGTTGAGCAAGAAGTCTTCTTGCATTACCGACGGCAACGTTCGGGAGATTAGACTAGGCTAGATACAGCTAGTGCTAACTTTTGTATCTCAATAATCAATGGTGAAACAATCAAAGTCTCGCTATTCTGTCGCCTGGATTCAAAAAATCGCTCTTGTCCCCCAAGATGCGTGGGATGCCTTAGCAATGCCATTAAAAACCCCATTCTTGGAATGGGAATGGCTAAACAATCTCGAAACTTCCCAGAGTGCTGTAGCTAGAAATGGCTGGGTGTCAAATCACTTAACAGTATGGCGAGATCGAACCTTAATTGCTGCGGCCCCACTATACCTCAAAGGACACAGTTATGGGGAATTTGTGTTCGATCACCAGTGGGCAGATCTAGCTCAGCGTTTTGGCATAGACTATTATCCCAAAATGTTAGGGATGACACCATTTACCCCGGCTGAAGGCTATCGGTTCTTGATCGCTCCGGGAGAAGATGAGCAAGAGATGACGGCAATGATGGTGCATGAAATTGATGCTTTCTGTTCAAAGCACCATATATCCAGTTGTCATTTTCTCTTCGTCGATCCTGAATGGCGTCCTCTCCTGGAACGTCAAGGCTTCACAACTTGGTTACACCATAGCTTCATTTGGCAAAATCTGGAATTTAAAACTTTTGATGACTATTTAGCAGTGTTCAACGCCAATCAGCGCCGCAACATCAAGCGCGAACGCAAAGCGGTGGAAAAAATGGATTTACGATTGCAACCGCTTTCTGGTGATGAAATTCCACAGTCATTGTTTCCTTTAATGTACCAGTTTTATGCTGATACATGTGATAAATTCGGTTGGTGGGGAAGCAAATACCTCACAAAAAGGTTTTTTGAACAACTCCATGCAAATTATCGCCATCGAGTGTTATTTTTCCCTGCTTACAGCCAGGATAGTGAAAAGCCCTTAGGAATGTCTTTTTGTCTGTTTAAAGACGACAGGTTGTATGGACGTTATTGGGGCAGTTTTCAAGACATTGATAGTTTGCATTTTGATGCTTGCTATTACGCACCGATTGAATGGGCGATCGCTCACGGCATCCAAAGTTTTGACCCAGGTGCCGGCGGTCGTCATAAAAAGCGTCGTGGTTTCCCTGCTACACTCAACTACAGTATGCACCGCATTTACAACAATCGTTTTGCACAAGTTTTACACCATCATCTCAGTGAGGTTAATCAACTCGAATTACAGGAGATTGAAGCAATTAATGCGGAATTACCCTTTAGTCAGGGAGTAGGGAAGAGCCAGTTGTGTGAGGAGGTTACGCTCGTTGAGCCTTCGTAGCCTTGAGGAGTAGGTGTGCCCTTGGGTTGAATCATGGGGAGAGGGGAATAATCAAATAACTCCTCACTCCTCACTCTATTTCCGCAGTATCTTTTTCATGAGGATAAGAATTACACTTTATAAAGGATGTTTCATCCCTGATAAAAGTTAATTTCTCTAGTGATTATGGGTTTGACGGTTAAAAATTTAGCAGTAATTGATGAAAAGCTTTCTCAGCGTCATATTGACCTTGATGCCAATGGGTATTTTATTATTTACCTCAATCGGGAAGAAGGATTAATTTGTGCTAAGCATTTCACAAATGTGATCGATGAGCGTGGTTTAGCTGTCGATCCCGAAACAGGTAAGGTTATTCCTTCACGAGGAAAGGTGGAACGAACTCACTCAACGCTGTTCACTGGCAGAACAGCAAAAGAACTGTGTGTGACAATTTTTGAACAAACTCAGCCCTGTCTGGTAAGTTTATTAGACCACGCAGCTTATTTGGGTCGAGAATTCACCCGTGCCGAAATGGCTTTAGTGACAGGGCAAGAGTATGTTCAAGATTAAAAGAAATTTGTTGGTAGTGAGGAGTTGGTAGTTAGTTGATATTCTTTCATCAATGACAACTAACTGTCTGAAGATGGTTGAAGAACTAAGTAAATATAATAAGTCGCCATCGGGATGACGGTGGCGGCTATTAAAAGTCCAACAACCCAAACAGTTGCATTACCTTTGTCAGTTTCTTCGGCTTTCTTAAATGTGCCTTCTACTTGCACATTTTCCACAATTTTTGGTGGTCCTGGATCGGGTTCACCGGATAAAACTTTACTCAGGCGATCGCTGGCATCGAGAAACGCTTGATTGTATTTGTCACCTTCGCGCAGTGGTGCCATGACTGTTTCATGAGCAACACTTTGAGCAATTTCGTCTGGCATCAAAGATTTGACTTTCTCACCTGTGATGATGTAAGTACCGTTAGTCACGGTGTCAATCATTAACAAGGTTTGATTTGCCTGGGCTTCTTTTGTCGGAAACCATTGTTCAAACAGTGCTTTGGTAAAACTCTCTGGTGTTTCTCCATAGTCAAGTCGGCGCACGGTAACGATTCTAACTTCGTTGCCAGTTTGCTTTGCTAAGTCAGAGAAGGTACTGCTAATGTTCCCTTCATTGGCACGGCTGAGAACTTCCGCTTTATCTACAACCCAAGTGCCACTCTCTACAGTGTTGGGCATTTGATACACACCTATGGCTAAAACAGGTGAAGCTAATAGCGAAGAAACTAAAGTGATCGCAATCAATGGCAGCATCAGCCATTGGATAGATTTTTTCCGAACGGCAGTTGTTAAAACTCCCGGAATCGAAGTCAGGTACTGCCTCCATTCTTGATGGAGGTGGTTGAGGAGCTGTTTCATCTGATTCACCAAAAGACAGACTTGCACCAAAAATACTACACAACTACGCGCAAAGTCTCGCTTTTCACGTAAGTCTTTTGTTTTGAATACTGATGCTCTTCACAATCTATTCAATACTTGCTATATTGTAAGCAAGTAAATACTTGCTTATATAAAAATGAATAAAACTGTACGTTCTCCTGCCATAACGAAAGCGCGTTTAATCGAAGCTGCCACTCAAGTGTTTGCCACGGAGGGGCTTCAAGGAGCAACAACTCGTGAAATTGCTCGTGTTGCAGGCGTGAATGAAGTGACTTTATTTCGCCATTTCACTAGTAAAGAACAATTATTGGAAGCAGTCATTGAAAATACATTAGCGCTACAGACAGAAGCCCTCGCGCATCCAGATGAATGGACACAAGATCTTCGCATTGATTTAATACATTACGCCCAACTATACAACAAAATGTTGGAGGCGCAAGAAGATTTAATTCGTACCATCATTGGGGAAGCTAAACGGCATCCTGAAGCAGCACGGCGAGTTATGCAAGACGCAGCCAGGTCGCTGAAAGCAAAGCTGGTAGGTTACCTGCGTCATCGTCAGACAAGAGGAACAGTGCGATCAGATCTTGACTTGGTTTCAAGCATTGATATGTTTACAGGTATGCTCCTAGCTGGGATGCTGCGACGCAGTGCAGCACTAACTCCTTTAAGTTATAGCAGTGATGATTATATTGAGAATTCCGTCGAGATTTTTGTACGCGGAATTGTGAGTTAGGTATGACAAAAATTTCCCCGCGTTCAACTTCTCATAAACCTAAAAGTTCAACTCCTCAGCTGCCTGGTTATGTCTACGGACCTAAGAAGTGGGCGATCGCAGTTACGGCTTCTCTGGGAGCTATTTTAGAAGTCATTGACACCAGCATTGTTAACGTTGCTCTGACAGACATTCAAGCGAGTTTGGGAGCAACAGTGACAGAAGTCGCGTGGGTTGTCACCTCGTATGCGATCGCCAACGTGATCCTCATTCCTTTGACTGCTTGGTTAGGAGATTACTTTGGTAAGAAAAACTATTTTATCTTCTCACTCATTGGCTTTACCATTTCCTCAATCATCTGCGGTTTCGCAGTTAATCTGCCGATGCTGATCGTAGCACGTATTTTGCAAGGTTTGTGTGGAGGAGGGTTGCTTGCCAAGGCACAGGCAATCCTGTTTGAAACCTTCCCACCGGAAGAACAAGGTGTTGCCCAGGCCGTTTTTGGTGTCGGGGTAATTGCTGGTCCGGCTATTGGGCCAACATTGGGAGGATTCCTGACCGATGGCTTGGGTTGGCGCTGGATCTTCTTTGTCAATATTCCTTTTGGTATATTAGCTGTGGCACTGGCTTGGGTATTTTTACTAAAAGACAAACCCAAAGGCGAGCAGCAAAACCGAAGTGTTGATTGGTGGGGAATAGGGCTGTTAACGCTCGCTGTAGGCTGTTTCCAGACAGTCTTAGAAGAAGGGCAGAAAGACTACTGGTTTGAATCTAGTTTTATCTCCAGCCTCACAGTCGCTGCTTTCATAGGATTGGCACTGTTCATCTGGCGCGAACTCTCAACCAAACATCCTGCGGTTGACTTAAGAGTACTGCGTCACCGCTCCCTAGCAGCTGGAAGTCTTTACTCAGGAATTCTCGGTATGGGACTTTACGGAGCCCTGTTTGTCGTACCGATTTTTGCCCAGAGCGTACTCCACTTTACAGCAACACAGACAGGACTTTTGCTAGCTCCGGGGGCTTTAGCTTCAGCAATCACAATGATTATGTTAGGCAAGTTATCAGGTAAAGTCGATGCCAGACTACTAATTGCTAGCGGTGCGATCGGCATGGCTTTAGTCATGTTTCAACTATCTAGCATCACCCCACAGACAGGAATAGATGATTTATACTGGCCGTTGATCATGCGAGGAGCAGTGACAGTTCTGATGTTTCTGCCCCTTAGTCTGGCAAGTTTAGCACCACTGCCTAAAAAGGATATTTCCGCAGGCTCTGGTTTTTACAATCTCACCCGCCAATTGGGAGGTAGCGTGGGAATTGCCATATTGACGACATTGCTTGAGCGACGGGAAGCTTTCCATCGGGCAATTCTAACTTCTCATGTAACTCCTTACGATCCAGAAACGAATCAGCGCCTCGACTCTTTAACTGGAGCATTTCAAAACCAGGGAATGGATGTAGCCACAGCCCATCAGCAAGCACTCACCGTCATTAATCAGACTATCGATCAACAATCTGCCGTGTTGTCTTATGCTGATCTCTTTAGATTCGTCGGAGTTGTGTTTCTTTGCTCACTCCCTCTATTGCTATTCTTAGGTAAGGGAGGCCCTGGTGCTAAAGCTCCAGCAGCGCATTAAGCATATCTTAACTCCTACCTCCTGTACGGGCGGGTTTAACAAGACATTGCGTTGACTCACGATTTATCTGAATTAAACCCGCCCCTACTCCTGACTCCTTTTCACAAGAAACTCTATGTGGTGGAAACAATCTTATATTATCATTTTGCTGATAGTACTTAGTACTTTAACAATATTGTATTTATGGTCACCATTAGATGATTCTGACTGTAATGTAGCAAGTTTTCTAGCATCAAAAACCGAAACTTATCAAGTCCATGCCACGAAAGTCGTTGTTAAGCCTTGGCTCGGTGAACATCACGTATATGGAATATTTATAGTTCCTGATGAATATAAAGAAGCTCCATTCTTTGTTTTAACAGTGAAAGGTATTGGCAGCGACTGTGAAAGACCATTTGGCAGTTTCCAAAACTTTGAAGGGATGACTGCCTTACCAGGAACGCATATAATTAGGGATTATATTAGAACTCGAACTGCTCTGAGAATAATTTTTAAAGGCATGTACACTCAAGTCAAAGATCCTCAGAATTGGACACTCACTTATCCTTTATCAAAACCTGGTAAAACTTGGAAATTGCAATAAAAGTTGTTAAGTTAAGTAGCTAAGAGTAGGCTTTGATTTGAGCAGCTTCACCAATTGAAACGTAGCGTGAAATAGATTTTTTCAGGAAATATCAACTTAATTATCCATAAATCTATGTTTTTTCGTTAAGCTCATCTCACTCCTTTTAGGGGTGGGATTTCGCGTCATTTGTCAAAAGTATTGTTTTTGACAAATGACGGCGACGTTCAGCGGATAGAAGGCAGAAGGCAGAAGGCAGAAGGGAAGAATTTGTTTTATCTGAGTCAAACCGAGTCTTAAGTCTCTAAATTTAAGGACAGATTTTCTTGATTTTGAATGATTTTTAGCCATTGCTGTACTTTCTCATTTAATATTTCATATTTATGTATAGTTCTGGATGAATGAGAGGTATGCAACAAATGACACGCTTGTTTAGACCAAACCCACAAATTAGACAAAAGCTATGTCTCAAAGATAACTCTAAGTCACCGCAATTCCCGCAGATCGGCATCACCGTGCAAAAACCCCTAAGTTTTAAGTTTTAGGACTTACGCAGAAGAGATCCCCCAACCCCCTTAAAAAGGGCGCTTTTAAATTCCCCCCTTTTTAAGGGGAGCCAGCGCCGTGCTTTGGTTCCCAAAGTTGAGGCGACTGGCGTGGGTTAGGGGGGGATCGAGGTTTCAGGCTTTCAGTGCGTAAGTCCTAAGTTTTTAAAACTCGAAATTGTCAGTTCCAAAAATGACGGCTCAAACCCTTATGATTTCTTCAACTTTCACAACTTGAAGCTCTGGACGTTCTTGGGGGCGATCGCTTATAGTGATGATTTTCTGCTCCAAAACCACGGCTCAAACCTATGATTTCTTCAACTTTCACAACTTGAAGCTTTGGTCGTTTGGTGAGCGTGTCAATCATCAATTAATAGAATATTTTATCATTAAGCCTTAAAATACAACTTCAATTTATAGTTCATAAATACGATTAACCGACAATTAGTTAAGTACTAATGAACTTGTGACAGTTAGGGTGCGGAATGTGGGATAGATAGGATAATTATTCCTCTGCACTCTCAGTGATTCGCACGATATAAGGTAAATGCAAATTTTCATCACCCAAGTTCAAGTCGGCAACTTTTTCTGGCTCTATCTGTTGCAGTGCGCTTAATAACGCTGTACTCTGATCCAATAACTCATCCACATCAATGTCGCTGTAGATTGAGGGGTAACGTCGCAGACGATTGCTTCCCTCTCCTAGCAAAATGACTGCACCTCGCCAATTGCGGTTACCCAAATGATATAAAGCCACTGCAATTTGTAAGATACTTTGATAAAAAGTTTTTTCTGGCTCTGTTGCTTCGATCCACAGAGCCTCTAAGGTATCATGGCAGGCGTAGAACTGCCCTGCATTGAACTGCTCTACGCCCTGCCAAAACTCTTGAGGGACTTCTTCGCTCATCCCATAGTATCCCGCACTTGTTTGATTGTTTCAAAAGAAATTTCTTGCTTATCACCCGCAAATTCGTTGTCTGAAGTTAGAAACAGCATACAGTGGCAGTCGTTGCGTTCGCGCATGGGTACACACGGGCAGTTCCAAAATGTGGCACTCACCTCTGCGCGTTTGTCTTCATAGTGACGACAGGGACACAAAGGGGCTCCTAGTTCGTCTTTATGCTTGGCAAGTCCTTCAATCACAACTGCGGTAACAGAGGGTTCTGCACAGAAGTACGTTTTAGTGCGCTTAGCATATTGTTCGGAAAAATGCCGCATCGCCTCTAAGCTTTTATCGCTGGATTTTGTGTTCACTTCTGAAGAGGTCATAGGTAGTCGGCCGCTCATAATTTAAATATTTCTTTGCATTGTACCTCACCTCCAGTCCTCTATGTATGGGGATAATTCCCCCATTTTGCATTCTAAGTAGGGAGAGCAGGGGGCACACAATTTCTTTAGTAATGTAACGGGTTCTGCAATTGCAGTTGGAGTGGTTGTTGAGAGTTTAATACGATTGAGTTCAGTACTGGAGTACATCGAAGCGAACTGTAGGAACGTGCAAGGATCGCGCTCCCGTCCAAACATAAAGTGGGATCAGCGAGCCTGTCATTTGCACATCCTAATATTTCTCAGCTTAGTTTACTCCTATCCACAGCGCACTTTTACACCTGAGTAATTTCTTGTGACCCATGTATCACAGCAAGCACATCAATTTGTTCAGGTTTTATGTAATAAATAATTCGATATGAACCTTCCATAACCTCCCGAATTTGCTCGGTTTCAAACTCCGGTACAATGCGACCAGATAGAGGAAAATTGACTATTTGCAGGGAACGTCTAGTTATGCGATCAACAATCCTAGCTGCATACTGAGGAGAGTTTTGGGCAATATAGGTATAAATTGCTGAAAGGTTTTCTACTGCTGTTTTTGTCCAAAAAAGTTTCACTCTGGTAATCCAAATTTTGCTCTAACTTCCCGCAAAGAAATAACATTACCAGCATGACTGTCAGCAAGTCCAGCCTCAACTACTTGCCTAACATAAATCTCATACATTAAGTCATCCCATGTTGAGTTATCGGGTAATTTATCAATTAGTTTTCGAGCTTCTTCTTTAATATTGTGCTTCGACATAGAGATTACATACAACTTGCTTCTAATTATTGTAAGCTGAAGGCATAGTGAGACGCATAAATACAAAAAAACGACTAACTTTTCTGGTTCCTGGGCTATATAGCCCTATATCTTGAACTAGGATTGTCAAAAAGCACGGTTTTTCGCAACAATCTTGAGAATCCATGCGGCGACAAGGACAGTCAAAGTCGCGATATTGAGGACGCGATCGCTGCCGCAACTTATCAAACAAGTGCGGGATGGGTGGGAGTATAGCGAACTGTACGTCAACCAATGTGAGGTTTCTGCAATTGCAGTTGGAGTGGTTGTTGAGAGTCTAATACGATACCAGGGCAGTTTTTATTGACTACCACTTGTTCTTGTGGTAAAGAAACATTTTGCCATAAGATCCAACGACTGCCGCTAGGTAGGGAAGAGAGTGTGAGGAAATTTTGTGTCAGCCAAATCAAAGGATAGCCGGGGCGTGTATTCGTAGCTTCCTCTAGAGGAGTAGTTGCTGCTAAGGTTTCTTGAACAACGCGATCGCCCTTGACTAAACCTGTTGAAGCTGTCCACAATTGTACCTGCATTGAGGCGCGATGTGCGTAAAAGTACAGTGAAGCAGCAGCGATCACTGCTTGTTCAAAGTCAATTTCATCCCAACTAGCAGCACTGTCAAGGGCGATAATCAGATCTTGTCCCTCGGTAACCATTTCTAAATCTCGTACCCGTAATTCCCCATAGCGGGCACTGGTTCGCCAATGAATGAGACGCAAGGGATCTCCTGTACGATAGGGACGAAGCGATCGCGTTAGCCCAACGGATGCTAGTTGGAAAGGTTTCCCAAGAGGATTGCCTCTAAGACTGTCTTGTTGTCTTATTTGATCCACTAGGGGACAGTTGGCGAGAGGTAAGACGCGGGGATAGACAATCGCCGTTGCGGCAGCAGAGTGCAAACGACGACACCAGAACAATCCCAGAGGCGCACCAGTTCCTAGCTCAACTTTATGCCACCGATAGACACCCCGTTTCTCAGTAGGGTGGTAGTATATCCATCTGTAACTGCCGCCTGTGGGAATTGTTTCTATTGACTTTTTTACTGGTTTACCTAAAACGAAGGGCAGTATATCCTCAACTTGAAGTAAACTGACAGATTGTTTTGTCCGGTTGAGGATTTCTACTTCAATTGCGAGATCGTCCCCAGCTGTCACACCCTGGATCGGCAAGCGATTGACAGCAAGACCCAAAAGCGATCGCGGTGGTAAGATAGCTGCTACACTCAGTAGGGCAAAACTCACGCCACTGATAACATATAGCCAGCCAGCCATGGTATTGATGCCAGCTCCTAAAAAGCAAATAGAAATACCCATTAGTACCCATCCACCGTATGCAGGGACACAAGCATGAGTTTCTAGCCAGTTGGTAATGCGTTTCATTTGTCACAGAGAAAGGGAGTTGTTAGTTTTAGTTTTCACCAAAATAACTAACTTCTAACCGCTCCCTCGCTGTGAGCGCCAAGAAAGAAGTAAAGAAGATGGGTTTTCTTACACCACCGCAAGGGGAGTCGGAGGAGGGTTTTCTAGTTTCGATTAAAAGTAACTGGAACCGTGAAAAAAAGAATTTTGATTGTCGGACTGGCATTTTTATCTTTACTTAATGCTAATGACTGCTTCTATGCTGCTGGTTTCGAGTCAATTTAGAAACATCGAACAGTTTCTTTCAATGCTGAAGCGAAGCCTCCTCGTGGGGATATTAACGTCTTTTTTAATACTTATAAATCTGATAATTACGCAAAGTGCTGCGTCGTTGAGTAATTCCTTTCCTCAGAATTGGCAAGGCACATGGAGCGGCACAATGTCCAATCGCCCTGTACAAGGGCAGTCTCAAACTGTACCAATGACACTGCGAATTCAGCCAATCTCTAACAATCCTAGGCGTTACAGTTGGCAAATCACTTACGGAGCAGGGCCGAAAAGGCTGGTACGTAATTATGAGTTAGTTGCTAAGGATCAGGGTGCTAATCACTTTGTGATTGATGAGAAAGATGGAACTCTCATTGATGCGTGGTGGGTAGGGGACAGACTCTATAGTCAATTCCGAGTCCAAAATAGGTTACTCAATGCACAGTATGAGCGACAAAGTAATCGGCTCCACTATGAACTGGTTACCTATCAGTCGGTGAGTTCAGCTCCAGCGAAGGATTGCCAGCAAGAAGTTTCTTTCGAGAGCTACCAACTACAGGTTGTTCAGTCTGCTGAACTATTTCCCGCGAAGGAGTAATAGTCTTTAATGTTGATGAAAGCATTTATTTGATTTTGTCGTGTAGGTTGGACAGCCTGCTTCGTTAATAAAGTAGGGATTTTTCCGGCTTCCACTATCGTCTTTTTTACAAAATTGAGATGCCCCCATTTTTTCAATGTTCTTGCAACCATATTGGATAATTGATATAAATAAATTGATTAACAAAAATATCCTCGGAAAAAGACCATGTCTAAAAACACAGTTAAAGCATCGGACGTAAAAATGGTACCATTCTTCGCCCGCTTTTTGGAAGAACAAGCATCTCAACAGTCAGATAATGATAAGGATAAGGATAAGTCAGATGTTCCTCCTCCCTACACTTTCAAGTTTCCTTCCGATTGGGAAGATCGTTAAATTAGCGTATTCTTCTACTAAAATCAAAGCAGTTGCAGTTATTAAATAAAGGAGAACTACTTCTTAAAGCGTGATCGTTACCATTTTAAAGGTATGATTAAATGGTAACGATTATGCTTTATCAATAAAAAAAGTTTAGACAGAAATTTTTTCCGAGAATCGCTGGGAGATAACGGAGCGTTAGCCAGAAGGCATAGCGCACACTACTGGCGTGGCAAGACGAAAATGAAGCATTAAGCACGTTAGTTATATCGTTTCTCTATGAAGAAGAGCGAAAACGAATTTCTTATATCATGTTCGGTTGAACACTTAGAATAATGTTTGGAGTTGCGCTTTAGGGCTCTCAAACTGTTAATAGCGCTAAAGCGCAACTACGAACCTATCTTTTATTTATAACTCATTTACCGAACATGACATTAGCCCCCCTTTTTAAGGGGAGACATTCCTGTGCGGGGGTTCCCCAAGGCAATATAGGAATGCACTGGCTCTCCGTCTTCTCAGGAGCACAGACGCTCCTTTGAACAGCACTGGCTCCTGTTGAGGCAACTGGCGGGGGTAGTTCAGATCTAATTTGTTGCATCTTCATATAGAACGGGTATTAAGAAATCCAACGCCCTTAAAATCTTGGATCTCAAATTTCGACCAATCTACAATTTATTGCATTACTTTAAGATGGTCATGGCACTACTACTTAACATTGGATAATTTATTTTTTGGTAGTCCTTAACTTCTACCTGTTAAAACGCTCAAAGAAAATGTTTTATGGACCTGTTGCGTGACGTTGTATTATTAATCACTCACAGTGGTGATTTCTTCACAATAGATAGAGTAGCAGAAGCCTTGTCAAAAAAAGGGGCGCAACCATTCCGCCTCGACACTGATAAGTTTCCGCTAGAAGTCCAAATGACAGCACGCTTTGACAAATCCAAAAGTTATCACACATTGGAGTATGGCACGCACTCTATCAGTACAGAGCAGGTGCAAGCTGTTTGGATGCGACGCATTTGGGAACCAGATCTGAGTAAAGAATTGGCTCCACAGTTCCGAGAAGCCTGCGTCAGAGAATCACAAGCGACTTTAGATGGTTTTTGGGACAGCCTTAGAGAAGCTCGTTGGGTAGATAATTTGGAGCGAATAAATGTTGCACACAATAAGCTACTCCAACTGCGGGTTGCGTCTGTTGTAGGTTTTGTCATCCCTCAGACTCTGATTACTAACAAAGCTGAGTCAGCACGGGAGTTTTTCCAACAAGTCAACGGAAAAATGGTTAGCAAGCTATTAACTACTCTTTCCCGCAGTATGGAAGCGACCTCTTTCTTCCTTTACACCAGCACTGTTAAAGAGGAAGACTTACTTGATGCTGAGTCACTGCGCTATTGCCCAATGGTTTTTCAAGAGCAAATTCCTAAGCAGTCGGAATTGCGGGTGGTGTATGTGAATGGAAATGTATTTGTAGGGGCGCTAGATGCAGATGTTTATGCAGGAGCCGTTGATTGGCGTAAACCAGGTGTTGAGGTTGGCGCATGGCAACACTATAAACTTCCTGATGAAGTCGTTAACCGTCTCAAAATCTTTATGGGTAAACTTGGGCTTTTGTTTGGAGCGTTAGATTTCATCGTCACACCATCAGGAGAATATGTCTTTTTGGAAATTAATCCCATAGGAGAGTGGGGAATGCTTGAGAAAGATTTAGACTTGCCGATTTCTAGTGCGATCGCAGATGCCCTGATTTCTTAGATGGTTCCCTAGTACTGCTTGGCGTTCGTCAAAAGTCACTCATTCAAAAGTCAAAAGTGTTATAAATCAAGGCTTATGGCTGTTTTAAATGGTGAACCAGCGCGAATGACGGCTTAGCCCTCGCTAGGCGACTGGTGGAAC
>CALMVQ010000182.1 GCA_937873135.1 uncultured Scytonema sp.
CATTTGCCCAACAACGAACCTATTGTGCATAATCGTTTTTTTTTTTACCCTGAAACCCTTCCTGTGCTAAGCATCCAAAACTAAATCCCTACCGATTGGGTCAAATCGGATTAGTTGGAAACATTTACTGCGGCAGAGGAATCGTTAGAGATAACCCTACCGATTGGGTCAAATCGGATTAGTTGGAAACACTGAATTGTGAACGGGTAGGTTTTGGTAATTCCCTACCGATTGGGTCAAATTGGTAAGGAGAAAATAAAAAAGAAGCCCTCACATTTGAGGGCTTTTTAATTACTAACAACATCCTCTGAAAAATACTCAAGCTATACTTAACTTCGTATACTTAGCGATTTTGTATTGTAGATCATCCAAAAAAATTACATCATCAGCTATTTCCGAAAGCTGTTGACTTAACATACCCTTCTTCGCAATCACAGTTACCTCTGCCCCACGTCGTTTAAGTTCAGCGATCGCCGGAACAAAATCACCATCACCACTCACGAGAATCACCCTATCTTGCTGTTTGACTTCCATTAACATATCAACAGCAATTTTTACGTCGTCACCAACAGTTTTGAGAATATTACTATTAGGTCGAGGTAAGATAGGAAGTCCAATGACTTCATAACGTATACCTGATAAATAACTTGTAAAGCGCTTTTGTCCCTCAGTCATCGGTGAATAAACACCAGTATAATATTTAAAAGTAGTAGTAGTGGCATCTTGAGAAAGTTCTACCCGCAAAGCATTATAGTCAGCTTCAATTTGCAAGTCATTGAGAGCAAAACTAAAATTATTACCATCAATATATACACGAGTCACTGATGTTTGAATATCAGGAAGGGATTTAACAGATAATTTTTGTAACTTTTTGAGATGATTTTCAGATAAAGAAACAGTTTTCTTCTCCAACTTCTCTTGCAATTGAGCGATATTGCCGACAAGAACTTTTTGTTGATGCTGTAGTTTATCTATTTTAGAAAGATAAAGACGCTGACAAGTATTTTGAGTTTTGACTTTTTTCTCTAGCTTATTTAATTCATTCTGTGTATCAGAAAGCTTGGCTTGCCAGCAAGTATTTTCATTAGTTAATAAAGTTAGTTGCTTCTGATTGTCAGCATTTAGTTGCTGCTGTTTGACTATTATTTTTCTAGAGATAACGCCCAATGCGGATATTTCGCCTAATTCTCGCAATAAAGCTTGCTTGCCAACAGTTCCAGTCAAGAGACACACCGTCGATGCAATTATTGTGATTGGAAACGCTTGAGGAAATTTCATTTTTACCACTCACTATTTTCTGACTTTCATGTATTTAATTTAATGAGTTGCTGGTAAACGATATTTCCAGTTATGACTCAATACGGTTTAGTTAGAGTTGATCAGTTTCGAGACGCTTCAATCATGTCGTCTCTATACACTGCAAGAGAAATAATTTAGGGGCGTTCCCGTACAGTACGGCTGTTTGCCCTTACCAAGGATTTCAACAAACCCATAATTAAGAAAATCCCCGACTTCTTCAACAAGTCGGGGATCTGGCTGACGGAAAGAGGATATTCCACCCATAGGTTTTAATGAGAAACAAGAACACAGCAACCCAAGACAAATGGTGAGAGTGCATGGGAAATCTTCATCGAGTGATGGTTATTGCGGATGGCGATAACGCTTTTATGGCAGCACAAAATTTTAATCGCAAAATTAATTGGCATAAAGTGCGGGATTATTTAGCCGATCCAAAAGAAGGCAGAGAGTTAATTGAGATGGTGATTTATCTCGGCTTACCTCCCGCAAGAGAAAGATTTGAAGAACAACGAAAAAGTAAGGAAAAATTTATCTACTGGGCAAGGAGTAATGGTTTTTTAGTCGTAGCAAAAGAAGGTAAAGCGAAAGGAGATGATTACGAGAATAATGTTGATGTGGTGATGGCGATCGATGCAATTGAGTTATCTTTAGAAATTAAACCAGATATTGTGGTTTTAGTGACTGGAGATTCGGATTTTGCGTATTTAGCAGAAAAATTGAGAAGACGAGGAATACGAGTTGAAGTTGCTTCAGTCGAACAATCTTTAGGAAGTGATTTAAAAAACTCAGCTAATAGCGTAGTGGATTTAACTGAGGTATTTGATGAATTTGACCAACATGATAGCAGCCAAAACTATCACCGGATTGGTAGTTCTAATGTATTTGATATATGAATGCACAATGTTGAAATACGCACAAACAGAAAGGAGTTATTCATGGAGACAGTGAATGGCAAATTAATTACTCAAGAACTTAAGCAGATTGATCAGCTAACACAGAAGAATGAAAAAATCAATCAACGGTTTGAGTCTTTAGAATCTCAACTCATTGCTATGAGCAAACAAGACTACACACAATATTTAGAAAATATTAGCCTGGAGGTTAGTAGTCATAAATCCTCTCTGCAAAAACTCGATCAAAAAATAGGCTTTTTGGAGGATTTGATATCGAGACAAGCTAAACAGGTATTTTTCTTCAAGCTCAGTCTTTTTGTCGTTTTGATAGGTTTTGGATTTATGTTTTGCATAAATGATCAACCCACGCATGAAAAAGCTAAGCCTAAGAAAAAAGCGGAATCTCTGGAATTAGTTAAACCAAAGTCTAGAAATAGATTGTTCATAGATATTTAAATCAACATCAGCTTAAGAATGGTCACAAAGTGAGGAAAGAACATGAGAGCAGTTGTTAACGGTAAACTGGTTGATTTGCCACAAGGTACAACAGTTGAAGAATTAAGGAAAAAATTGCCAGAAATTGGTCAAGATGACGTGATGGAGGAAGGTTTTGGTGGTACTCGTCCTCTGAAAAATAACGAAGCACTTAAAGAAGGTTCAAAGGTTTGGACTGTACCCAAAATTGTCAAAGGGTAATCTGACTTTAGATTTTCGCTCCTCCAATTGTGTAATTGAAAATTTTGAATTTCTCAGGTAAAGTATGGCAATTACAATTAGTCAAGAAAAATCAGGCTCAAAACTAAATCAGCGAGTGATAGAAGAACTAAAGCTGTTAGAAAAAGTAGCTAAAAATGTGATTGTTGGTAACAAGACTGTAGGCGATATCAAATATACTGCTGTTCTGATTAAAGGAATGCCTTTATCTTCCAAAAAATTTGCAGTCTCCAACACAGATATTTTGTTTTTGTTGCCACGAGATTATCCGCGACTTCCTCCTATTGGCTGCTATCTAAATTACCCGTGGAATACTGTCGGAGAAGGAGATCATCATTTTACCCGACAAAGTTATTATGGTGCGCCATTTCTAAGTGAAGAAGGATGGTACTGGTACTGCGTGGGATTGGGGGGAGGGTTTAACCACGATGTCTGGTTAAATTCTTGGAAACCTAGTAATAATGCTGAAAATGGTCATAATCTTGCGACTTTGTTTGTAACCGCACGTCACGCGATTAATAGTGAAGATTGATTCGAGTACCGCTACAAGAAATATGAAAAAGGTTTGAGTATTAGGCTTTCTAGCAAGTACTTCCGAATAGTTGCCTTATTTATACAGTCATGTAGTACTCCCTTCTCACCAGAAGAATATCGGTGTAAAAAACCGCCAAGACGCCAAGAGCGCCAAGAAAAAAGATTAAGAAGATAGGTAATCTTGTACTGAGAAGGGAGTAGTTTACAAAACCCCATACCAATCCTCCCTTAGGGAGCTATAGCATTTATCACTTGAGTCACATAGATGATTCCCTCAAGCTCGCGACGAACACCCCTCTCCCAAACTTGGAAGAGGGGCAGGGGGAGAGGGCGCAAGTGTATGACATACAACTGAGAAAAGCAGAGTCAGTATTTAAGTAAACCAGGACATTCAGAACTCACAATCAACAACCAACTATGAATGAATCTCCTACTATTTCCCTGCATATACCACCAAAAATGTGGTGTGATTTTCAGAAATCAATGGTTAAGTCTCGGATGTTTAATGAAGAAGTCATTGGTTTTTTCTTTTGTCAACGCCATCAAGTTTCAAAACGTAAAGTTCGCTATATTCCTAAAACTTGGGTTGTTCCTGCTTCTGACTGTTACGAACATCAATCGGCAAGTGGATTAGTATTGAAACAGCATTTTCATTCCTACTTGCTTGAAAATCATCTTCAGGCAGGTTTAGATATTGTTCACATTCATACTCATGCTGGCGGAGGAGTCCCTGATTTTTCCCATGTTGACGATCGCTATGAGTCGGAATATGCGCGTTTCATCTCATCTCATTTTCCCGATCAACCTCATTTGATTTCAGGTGTATTTGACGAAAATTTACAATTTGGTCAATTTCGGATTTGGGATAAAAAAGGACAGAGGTTTGAGTCTGTAGATTTTTATCATTCATTGTTTGATGTCTCCAACTTTCAAGAGGTGATGAATAACACAGATTTGATGTTTCTTAGGCAAAAAATATTTGGTTCGGCTAATCAACAGCTTCTTGGGCAACTCAAAGTAGGATTAATTGGTTGTGGCGGTATTGGTTCCATTTTTGCCGAATTATTGGGACGTTTGGGTGTGAAGAATTGGGTGTTAGTTGATCCTGATAAGTTGGAGACAGTTAACCTCAATCGGATGCCCGGTGCTACAGAAGAAATGGTACAACAACAGTGGTATAAAGTCCATTATGTCAAGCATCTGATTCAAAAAATTTACCCAGAGGATTCCTGTGTCCAAACAATACCAACCGGAATTGAAAGCGAATTAAGCAAGCAAGAAATAGCGACGTGCGATTTAATCGTGGTGGCGACTGATAATCATCTTTCTCGAAAAACAGCTCAAGAATTAGCGTTGCAATACATGCGTCCTTTGGTGTGTTTGGGAACTCATATAGAAGTGAAACCAGACAATACACCACGAATGTATTGCAGAATCACCGTTCCTCCTGTGGGGGGTGGTTGGTGTTTGATGTGCGGTAATATCATCAACCTGCAACGCGCAGCTTTAGAGTCTGCACCATTGGAGATGAATCAAATGGCTGCGGGTGCGGGTTATTTAGAAGGGATAAATGATCCAGCAGTATTTTGGTTAAATAGTATCTGTGCAAGTACAGGCGTTGGTGTGATTCACGGGATGGTGAGTGGTTTTTTGAATGTAGATTCCGGAATCGATTGGATTTATGAGTTTCCCGTTAATGATTGGCGTAAGACTAATACCGAGTATTTGCAGACTGATGATTGTTACTTTTGTGGCATGAATAGTTTAGAGGAAGTAGTTGAAAATTCGGATTTTGAAAACTCAGATTTTGAAAATCCAGATTTAATCATCTGGTAAAAGAGGAGTCTCTTAATTTTGCATAAATCATAGATGGGCGAACAGCCGTTTGTCCTTATGAAGGATTTTGATAAACGCATAATTCATTTTCGTCTCATTTCTAATGAATCACGCCGTTCTTATGGGCGAACAGCAGTTCGCCCCTACCAGTATTGTCGTGTCATTTCCATGAATTAGTTCTTCAAATATACAAAGGGAAAGTTATGAAGTTTAGAAATGCTCGAGGAAATCTCGCTGTCATTACAATCATGATGTTGTTTTGTTTAAGTATTTTCAGCTATGGAGTCTATGCCAGTTACTATGGATGGCTGTTATTTCAGCAAGGTGCTGTCAATTTTATTATCGGTCTATTCTTTTTAGGTTGTATTGGTATGCCTAGTATATACTGGGTCATGACAACAATGTACAGATATTTTGCTGCTGTTCCTTCTTACATTAATCAAAGAAAAATCAGAGTCATTAACCCACTTTTAGTACACGAAGAGGGGCTATATTCACAAGATGAAAAATGGCTCTGTACGGCAGTGAAAGAGTTATCTAAAGCCGAAGGTTTACCCAGAACTCCGGTAGTAGGAATTGAATTGTGTGATGACAATCCTAATGCTTATGCTGTGGGTGCAACTCGTTCTTATGCAATGGTTGTGGCCACTACTGGTTTAATCAAGCAACTAAATCAAAGACAAGTTGCCGCTGTGATGGCACACGAATTAGGGCATATTGCGAATTTAGATACAATGGCAAAAACCTTGCTGTCATCTGCTTTGGATGGTGTGATGTTGATCCTTTTTAAGCCAATGCTGCTGATTGTGTGGTACTTCGGAAGATTTGCGGCTTTATTAATGCTAGCTACAGGGTTAATATATGGTCTTTTAGGCAATTGGCAACACGCCACAGTCTTTTTTGTCGGTGTGTTGGTTTGGATGATTTTAATGATGTTGCCGACGATCACACAATTTCTCGTCACATTGTTAACCTTCTGGCATAGTCGCTGGCGAGAATATCATGCTGATGCGGTTGCGGCAAGATTAACGAGTGTTGATGATATGGTATCAGCCCTAGCGATGCTTGACCGCTTACCTTTTCTACCACCCAAAACAAATAAAGAACAAATGTCTACTTTATGGATTCGGGTGGCGATGAAAGAAGATACAGGAACTTTTCACTGGTTAAAACATACTCATCCACCAATCCATAAAAGAATTGAAGCCTTGAGACGTGGATTTTACCTTAGGTAAGGGACTGGCAAGAAAATAAGATACCAATCAAGCAGCGACAATTGTAATATCCCATTTGGGCAATGTTTCAGAACGCAACCAGAAAGGTTGGTACTGTTCTAACTCTTGTGGCAGAACTTTTATTCCTGCTTGATAGATTGTTTCAATTAGGTAGCTGACCAATGCGACCTACACAGCCGGACGAATCAGTAACGCCATACTTGAACCTGCATCAAATCGAAATGATAGTCATACGTCCACACAGGTAAATTCATGCTTTCAGATAAAATAGCAGTTACACCATCACAAAGGGTAATACGTTGGTCTGTAAAACGAGCAGTTCTTTCTAAAGCTGCTAAATATTGCTGTTGTGAAGGATTAACGAATTGAACCGCTCCTATACATTGTTGAGCAAAGCTAATAGCTTGTTCAGTTCCAAGACGATATAGCAACAAATTGTAAGTTTCCAAATAAACGGGAAAAGCAACTACAATTGTTAAATTTTTTGCCTCTATAAGCTGTAGTTCAGCTTGTGCTCTCTCATGATATTGATCGTCTATGTCTACAGCAGCGTACAAAGGTCCAGTATCGGCAATTACGGCTCTCAAAGTAATTTTGGTGGTAATTTCTGCTTGAATGCTTGTTCAGCTATAATTTTATCGTAATTTACCGAAGTATCTTGAAAGCCACTTCCTTTTGGAGCGGAAGTAAGGCGTAAACTTTTTTGAGGCTGTGGAGGTAAGTAACCACGTTCGGATAAGAATTCTGTAAGTGCAGTTTCGACAACGGCAGTTTCAGGTAGGGGAACTTCCTGAGCGCTAATATAAGCTTTGAGCGCGTTGGCGATCGCATCTGGCAGAGTAATGTTGAGGAATTGCATAAACATACATAGTATCGTCAACTTTTAATTTAAGAGTAACGCAGCAAGACTTTGTATTTAAATTTTTATTTCTCATTTTACAGAGTTTTTCCTTTATATCCCGTTTACGATAACGGCTTTAGAAACAGTCTTTCAAAATAGCCTCAGAGAGTGCGTATCACGATACATAACTAAGTGAGTAAAACTTAAAAAGTAAATCTACTAGAAAGTAGAAGGGTTCTCGCCTCTCTTAAAGCTATGGTTTGTACCTAGAGCAAGTGTTTTTCAGTATTCTTACTTACATAAACTCGGCTATTAATTTCATTCACGGGTATTGGGTTAAAACATACTCATCCACCAATCCATAAAAGAATTGAAGCCTTGAAACGTGGGTTATACCTTAGGTAAGCCGTCGTTCTTAAGTATCGCTCCAGTGGAAAATGCATCTTCCATGTCCATGTCATAGTAAATCAGTTGCCAAAGGAGGACAGTTAATGCAGACTATGCACAGCTATCAGATAAAGCTGAATGGTGAAGTATTGCAAGTTGGGTTTAATCGTAATGTTCCCGCACAAGGCGATCGCATCGTGAAAGATGCCCTGTGCGTATTAAACCAAATGATTGATTCAGGGGAAATTGCCGGAGGAGAACGTATTTTAATTGATGGGCCTCAATCTATTCCCGTTGCTTACCTCATTTCCCACAGATTAGTGCATCTATATGAAGTCGTCGCCGTTCTCGACCCCAAACTAGGCAGTAAAATTAGTACACCAGTTGGTGCCATCAGACACAAAACCTATATAGTCACTTCCGCACATGGTTCCGCAAAATATCAAGTCGGAGATTTGATTCCAACAGAAGAAAAGCAACCTGAGCGATCGCAGATTAAAGTCGTATTGTGCGGCCCCCCAAAATCAGGAAAATCCTGTTTGCGAGATGGTTTGAAAAGAGCAATTTTGGGTAAATTAGGTGCACCTTACCCCTATGTCATCACAGCTTGCCCTGATGGGGAAGGGTCTTGGCATCAAGAAGCCTATGAAAATAATCAGCCAGTCGCTCAAAACTGCAAATGTATTAATAAAGCAGATGTGACCCCAGAGTATGCACAAGAAGCCGCTAAATGGGTTAAGAGTGCAAACCAGTTAATAAATATTATTGATGTTGGCGGCAAAACTTCACCAGAAAATGAGATTATTATGCAGCCAGCAACCCACGCAGTTATATTGTCAGGAGATGTAACGAAATTTGCCGAGTGGGAAGATTTTTGTCAATCCCTGGAACTAAAAATCATTGCCAAAATTCATAGTCAGTTAAATGCTGTGGAAGATGAAGTCTTGTTCACTGATGGTTGGCAAGGGAAAACCAACGAATTACTAGAAACCACCCTGTTGCTCACAGGTAGCGTGCATCATTTGGAGCGGGGAGAAAATTTATCCACTCGTCCGATGGTGCAAGCATTGGCTGAGGTTTTGATTCATTTGACCAAATGTTAAGGAAATATAAAATCTTAAATTAATCCTAAGCAAATGTTTTTATGTTAAAAAAAGGATTACTTTAAGATGTAATATTTAAAACTTGTTCTTTAAAACATTCCTAGTTTTCTCGGGTGCGATTTTGACAGATAAATGGGAGCATCAACCATTTTCGCAGGAATTACAGCTTTGCAGAGACTACAAACCCACATTACACACGAAAACTTGTAGTATATTAAGTAGTACGTCAATTGCAGGGGTGTTCACTTTAAATATCAATACTGAGGATTTTGCGGTTTTTGCAATAGCGCTCTCCCTTGTCTTCTCTCAAGAAGAGACGCTGCACGAACGAGCGTCAGCTTCTCCCAAGGAGCGAAAAGCTGATCGCTAAACTACTCAAAATATGTAATCGTAATCGACTACACTCTGAAGTGCATCATGCATTTACAAAGATTCCCGAAGTTGAGTATAAATTTAGCATGGCAAGAAAGTAATTTTTGAATATATATCTATGACGAACACAATTTACACTGTAATCACCTTTGCACCCGTGCAGGGGTTTATCGAAAAATCACGGAAGTTGCGAGATTTGTATGGAAGTTCTTATCTACTTTCTTATTTGTCTTCGGTGATTTGTAATGCTGCTAAAAGCAAAGGTTGTCACGTCATTTCTCCAGCTTTATCGAATATCACTCAAGGAATGCCCAACCAGATTATTATCTTGGGTGATTTTCCAGAAGAAGATGCGAATTCAGCATTTTTAACAGCTTGGAAATGCGTCACAGAAACCTGTCGTGAGTGGATTGAGGATAATGTTCAAGGTGAATGGGAATATACATCCTGGAAAAGAAGTTGGGATTTGTGGACAAAATATGCGTGGGAATTTTTCTGGGTTCAAGGAAACAATGGAGAGTATATAAGTGACGTTAGAGAAAAGCTGAATGAGAAAAAGCGCCCGCGTGATTGGACTGGAATAAACTGGCAAGGTGAGAGTTCTACCCTTTCTGGTGCAGATGCGATCGCATATCCGAAACTCAGTCAAATTTTCGACCCTCGCAAGTACAATTATCAGCTAGAAAAGAAGGATGTCACAGATTTCTACGAAGTACTAAGTAAGAAGTTAGGGGAATCATTTATCCAGTCAGTTAGGTTGAAAATCCCTGACAAGGAAATGATGAGCAAACGGAGCCTAGAGTATGGGAAATCTTTTATCGATCCAGAAGAAGAATTGAGCGTTCCAGAGTTAATTAAGCGATTGATTACCCATAAAACAATTACTGATAAATTAATTGAACGACTCAAACAAGTTTTTGGAAATAATGGGGTAATTCTTAAAAATATTGCCCAACAAATAAATCAGTTATCAGACGACCTAAATCCTAATACTTTTACCGACTTAAGCCGACTTAATGAGAAGAAGCGTACTGGTGAAGAAACACGACAAGAAAAATTTTGGACTGGTTGGTTTCAAGGAGACGGTGATAAAGCTGGTGACTACCTAAAAAGTTTTGCACGTAAACCAGAAGAACCTGAGGAAATTAAGAAATTTAGTCTAGAAATGAGGGAATGGGGTGATGACTTTCAAAAATTACCAAAAGATTCAATTATTTCCAATTGGCGTGTTATCTATGCGGGGGGTGATGATTTTTTAGGTGTTTTTTATAAAAGAAAAGATGCGGTTGATTGTGTCAAATTTTTCTCTAGATTTAAAGCTGATACCTGGAATGAGGGAAAAAGCCAGCCAGAAGAAAAGAAGAAAATTACTGTCAGCGTTGGTTTCGTTTGGGCTTCACCCGACATTCCTCAACGGGATGTGCTGCAACATTGTCGTTTAGCCGAAAAATCAGCAAAAAATAACGGACGTGATCGCATAGCTTTCCGCATCTTATTTAGTAACGGTAATCATTTAGAATGGGTGTGTCCTTGGTGGCTTTTGGAAACTGGTTTGCTGTCGAGTTATCGCGATCGCGACAAAAAGGAGAATAAACCCAAACAAAATTGGACACACATATACAATGATGTCGCTGTCTTAGAATCCCGCCATGCTTTCGATGACGATGGTTTAGATGTTGCGTTAGGGTTACTGGAGATATATTTTCCCAAATATGTAAATGTGGTTAAAGACAAGCACAAGCAACTGCATCCAAGTGACGCAGACTTGACAAAAACTGACTCAGGGATTTTAGGCGAGTGCAAAATGTACTACAAGGAAAATCTCGAAGAAGTAGACAAAAAGGAAGTAGACACAACGAAAGTTAACAAAGCTTTAACCAAGTGGATAATTAACCTTGCGAAAGTGGGATTTCACCTATGTCAGCAATAGAAATGGTAGAACAAGATTCAACATCCTCAGACAATGATTGTCGTCCTGCATTCAAATATTTGATAGTCATAGAACCTTTAGGTTTTCTCTACGGTAGTGCAGGAAAATTCCTCTCACCAGAAAACTTAGTAGGACGTTCGGGAAGTAGTTTTCCTCCCCATACAGCAGCTTTATCAGGGTTATTTGCTGCACATTACAAAGGTAATATGGATTACCTAAAAAAATTACAACTAGCTGGCCCATTTTGGGCTTGCAGTAAAAACCCACAAAACTTTTACGTTCCTACTCCTTTCAATTGCTTAGTTAAAAATGACTCAATTGAAAACTTAATTTCATGGTATAAAGATAGCGAAGCTACTGAAGGAAAGTGGCTACCATCTGTCGTTGACAAATTTGATAAAGGAAGCTGGATTGCTATTCGTCATTGGAAGCGAATAACATTAGGAAATCAACAGGAATGTCAGCGAATTAAAGTAGCTACTCCTCCTTGGAAATATACTCCACATCTACATCCCCGACTCAGAGAAGATGAGCGCATAGTTAACGAAGATTTAGCACGTGGTAGTTTATTTCTAGAAAATGCCGTGCAATTAAATCCTGATGCTTGTTTAATTTACCTCTCCAACACTAAGCTTCCAGATGCTTGGTACCGCTTTGGAGGAGAGGGACACATGGTAGATGTTAAATGTATCGACTTGTCGCCAACTGTTCAAAATTTGCTCGCACAACCTGTAGGTAAGAGTTTTGCTCTAATTACACCTGCGGTTTGGGGTTCAAATCGCTTATCTTATCGAGAACCTGTATATCTGCAAAAAGGCAATAAAGAGAAATATAACGGCGATCATCTAGAAAGTAACGAGAAAAAAGTGTGGTCGGTAGACGCTTTAATCACAGAACGTCCTATACCTTTTCGATACCGCTTGGGAAACCGTGACAATCGGGAGGAAGGTGAACATGGCCAGAGCGATCGCCAACAGCCTGAAGAATCGCCAAAACTATTATCTCGCGGACGTTATGCGGTTCCTGCGGGTACAGTTTACGTATTAAAAGAATCAATAAATCAATCTTGGCAAGAGTGGGATGACAATTGGTTCCCGAAAGAAGGTCCTTCACTCAAACGCTGGGGGTGTGGTTTAGCGCTACCTTTACCAAGTGCTTTTGGGTGTTACCGCTTACCTTGTTCCTGTTCTATGACTTACGAAAATTAATCTGGAGTATTGTCAATGTACCAACAAACAAAATTCAAGAAATGACCAACAAGATTTGGGAAATGAAAACAGAAGACAGAATTATAGTTTTAATGGTACTCACACAGTTTTGTGATTCTTTAGTTTGGTGGACACAGAGATACAAAAAGAAAGATGAGAATTGAAGAATTAGGAAGTAAACAATTATGAGCTTTGCTAAAGCATTTCAAAAACTATTGAAAGAGCAAGGACAAAATATAGAAGTGTCAGAGATAATCGAAACCGATCCACAACTCGTCCCTCACATGTACCGCGCTCAAGTACAACCTCGGTGCAGTTTACAGTTTGCAGGCGATCGCACTCATCGGAATATATGGATTGAGCAGTGGGTAAACCCAAGAGAAGACGGAAAACCTACTTACCAATACGCAGAACCACAAGATGTTTTAGAGAAAAGTTTCTTCTGTCGCTTTAAAGTCAAATTCCCATATAGGTTGTTTAGTAATTGCGGACAGGATAGCATTTTTCGTCCCATGCTAGGTAAAAATGGTATTCCTTTTATTCCTGGTAGCGGGGTAAAAGGAGTTTTTCTGCGGTACTGTAAAAAGAGCGATCGCGCTCTAGCTATGAGATACTGTGGAGACAAAGAACCTCTCACTCAAGGTATTTTGAGGTTTCATGGCGCATATCCTGTAGGAGATTGGGCTGGTACGATATCTAGGAAAGATCAAGCAACCCACTATCGCTTAGTAGACGTGGTGCATCCTCAAGAAAACAGGCAAATTGGTATTGACGAAAAATCTACTAGCGCTTTCTCTTTAATTAGTTTCTACCAACCAAAGTTAGTTTTTGAAATTAGCAGCACTGAATTATTATCTCAAGACGAATGGAAAAATATATCAGGGAAGCTAAAAAGTGCCTTGTTGCAAGGATTAGGAGGAAAAACTAGCACTAATTACGGGCTACCTTTTATTACTAAAAACCAATATGATATCAATTTATCTTTGCATGGAGTGGGAATAACTCCAGTTTTGCTAACAGGAGAACCAGAATTTCGTCCCAATATTTTTAAAGCAACTTTAAGAAGTCATGCTAAACGCCTTTTGGGAGGATGTTGTAAAAATCAGCAAGATGACAAGCGAGTTGAGAGAAAAATTGGTGAATTATTTGGTAATACTCAAGCCCCTGGTAAAGTGGAGATTTATTGGGAGTTGCAAAACCCTTTACCACAGACAGATTGGCAATCTACTTACGATATACGAGGTGATCTCCATATTAGCGCTCCTGATACTGATGTGGAATTTCTCAAGTGTTTGATTAAGTTTACTTACACAATGGGTGGTTTTGGTAAATCTTGGCGCAGAGTATGGCACAAGGATTTTTATAATCAAAATCCCCGTTATGATAAGTTCATTGGCTGTCATTGGGAATGCCACGATTCAGGCTGGAAACATGATATCTCTGAGTGGATAAATGATATCAAAAACCCAAAACAGCTAGGCGAGTTTCTCAAAAGTTTAGAGAATGTATGCAAGAAATATTTTCAAGTCAGAGAACCTCAATTTTTAACTTGGCGAGAAGCTTGGCATAAAAAACGTGTTGCTGTTTACAGTAAAATCGTTAGTCAATCTCAAGTTATTGAATTGTTTCATAATGAGATTTATAAACAAACTCAAGCTATTGGTGGAAGAAAAATCAGAAAAAATAGCAGAGGGGAAGAAACAGAAATTTTAGTAGTTAGTTCTGTGTGGCATCGCATGTTACCAATAGGCAATAATCAATACTTAGAAATTGTCACAGTATTTCACGGCGATCGCAATACCTGGGAACACCAGCAGAGAGGTGAGCAACTACAATCCTTCATTAAAAGTCTAAAAGTGAAGGGACTCCAGCTATCTTGGGGACAAGAACCTCAATAAAACTAAACACCAATTAAGCACAAGCACTTTAGTCCATTTTAATAGATTTCAGCTATGAGCGAGGGAATTGTCTTCCCTGGTGGTTTATGGAATCATCTAATTTCATTCTTTTTTAGGAGCAAACATCATGTATCGAGTAATTATATCTACTATTGGTACCAGTTTACTTACCAATCAAATAAAAAGAGATAACTCAGAAGAAAAAGATTGGTATTCGCATCTGCGCGATACAGCTAATCTTAACGAAAAAGAAACACCAAAAAACATTAAAGATATTATTAGTACCCTTCAACAAAGAGCAGATACACAGCTTAGTAATGCAAAAATTCCCCAAATACGCCGTGCAAGTGCAGAATTAAACGGCATTTATGGTATTTATCAAGAGAATTTGAGTCAAGGAAGGGAAGATTATCATTTTCTCATTGCTACTGATACAATTCAAGGTATAACTACAGCTAAAATTGTCGAAGCTTTTCTCAGAAAACAAGGTTTCATTAATACTAGCTTTTATGCTCCAAGTGGGCTATCTACAGCTAGCACAGAAGCTTTTTCTGTAGGTATTGATGACTTGATTTTTTGGTTGCAAAAAAATATTAAACCCTTCAAGGAAAGTAAATACAAAATTTGTTTTAATTTGGTGGGTAGTTTCAAGAGTTTACAGGGTTATCTCAATACCATTGGTATGTTTTATGCAGATGAGATAATTTATATTTTTGAAGGAGAAAAATCAGACTTAATTACGATTCCCCGTCTACCAATTTCTGTAGATAATTCCTTAATGAAACCCTACACTATGCAATTAGCTTTATTAGATGCTGGTGCAGGACTTTCACCTCAGGAAACTGTAGGAATTCCGGAAACTATATTAGGAGAAGTTGATGGTAAGATGACGCTTTCAACGTGGGGAAAATTAATTTGGGAGCAGTGTAAAGACGATTTACTTTCGGGTGATTTAATTTCTTTCTTTAGATTAGAATATCAAGATACCTTTAGGGCTGATTACAACAGAGTTAGAGAAAAAAATAAACGAGTCAAGTTGCAAGAAACTTTAGCCACAGTGACACGTTTATTGAATGAGTCAAATGGTGATCCGGCTATTCTCAGACAGCATGGAGGAATACAGTATAGTAAGTATACTAATAAAGGAAATATTGACCATTTTCGTGTAACACAAAGTGTTCGGGTAAGTTGTGTTTGCAAAGAAGGTAAATTGATTTTACACCACTATGATGAACAACATGATGATATAAATAATAATCCTTACTAATTGTTATAGTACATTCATGAAATAACAAAGTTCAAGACTTATTTTCATAAGTAGAGGGGCGAAAATAAACAAAATTATGTAAATCAACTTGAACAGGCTCTTCAAACTACTAACAATCCTTTTATAGAGTTTATATTTATTACTATATCTACTTATTTTTACAGAGCTTGAGCAAGTAAATATGTGGGCATAAGTAAACCTAAATTGGTTTGTTTCGGTTAAGATGGCGCTGAAGCGCAACTACGAGCCTATTTCAGAGTCCAAAATATCAAATCCAAAATCCAAAATGTATCACAAAGCATACGGAATCATTGAAACCTTAGCACCTCTCCACGTCGGAGCGAGTGCTGGAGAAGAAACGGGTAACTTGAACTTGATTTTCCGCGACCAATTTACACAGACAGGAATAATTCCTGGTAGTTCAATACGCGGTCGATTTAGAGCAGATATGCGGGAAGTCAAGAATCATGAAAATGCAATTAAGGGTAATGGAAAAAGCACCGAAGAGTTAGAAAAAAGCCAAAAAGATCAAGAAAGGAAATGGTATGGTCATGAAGCCATATCAGGAGAAGATAATAAAACGACAGAAGCATTAGTAAAGTTTGAATATGCTTCAATTGTCTGGCTTCCGGTATTTTGTCCCGGTCAACCGATTGTCTGGGTAACCTGTCCAAGGTTGCTCAGACGTTATCAGCTTGTAGCTAATATCACCGCAGACTTACCCAAGCCTTATACAGCACCGAAAGCTTTACAAAGTCGTCAAGTTGGCACTAATCATCGAGTTCTATTTTTCAACCTGGGTTTTGTTGAAATTGAGCATGAGGACAATCTTTCTGCTTGGATACCAACTGGTACTGATTTAAATCTGGATAGTTTGCTGGTAGTTGCTGACAATGATATTGCGATGTTGCACGATATGGCGCTTTACCGTCAAAGTCGGGTGAAGTTAGCAGATGAGGAAAAGAAAGTAGAAGGAGGTGCGTTTTTTAATGTGGAAGCTTTACCGGAAGGAAGTATTTTGGTGTTTCCCATCGCTTTGAAGCAAAAAGGTTGGAAACCCTTTGGGGATAAGAAAAAAACAGAAGAACTATATTTTGGTGGGTTGGAATCGATTGGATTTGGTCATTGTCGAGTGAGCTTAGCAGGAGACTATTAATCATGGGTTGGAAATCTTACGATTTAGATCGAGAAGCGCAACAATTGGTATTGGATGCGAAAAAGCGAGATGAAAAGTCTCTCAATCAGTCTTATAAAATGCGGATGGCGGTTGCTTATGGCTTAGAGCGTTTTTGGGGTGAGCATCTGCGTTTGCAAGCTAAAGAACCAGAGAAATCTCAATATTGGAAAGAGACTTGGGACGCATTAGTGGGAATTTTAGAACAAGCCTCCGTTTTAATTCCTAACAAACCAGTTAATGCTAACAATGTTAACCAAATTCAAGACATGTCTGAGCAACTGTGGCAGTTGACAATCGATGAACAGCGAGTGGCTTTAGCAGTTCTCACCCAACTGTGCGACAGCATTGTTTGGTGGACGCAACGTTATAAATAAAGGATGAACAATCATGGCTATTCCCGAGCCGGCGAAAAAAGTCCCGATGTTGTTTCGGGCACAAATTAATGGACGCTGCCAAATTCAACGACTCGTTCCCGGTGCGACTGAACAAGATGCTACACGTTGGGCTTCGGAGTGGGTAGAGAACACTTATCCCCAACTTCCTCAACCACCTGCCATTGTTCAAACTCGCACATATAATTTGACTTGGCGATTTATTACCAATAGCGGAATTGACGACGGTGTGATTCGTCCTGTCATCGGTGCCTTAGGCTGGCCTGTGTATCCTGGTAGTAGTATGAAGGGTATATTCCGTCGTGCTTGTACAAAAGAACAACGCGATCTCTATTGCGGTAAATCCCTGCCGGATGGTGATTTTCAACCTGGTATTTTGCGTTTTCATGGTGGTTATCCTACCGATACTGCTTGGACGGAAAACTTGGTAGATATTGTTCACCCCCAGCAAAATTGGCAAGTGAAATCGAGTCAAAAAGAAACTGGAGCTTTTATTCAGATTTCTCTACATCAACCCGAACTGCGATTTGGTATTTCTAGTAACACACCTTTAAAAGACTCAGAGTGGGAAATCATCTGGAAGATTTGGGAAAAAGCCATCTCCACAGGAATTGGTTGCCGCGTCAGTGCTGGATACGGGCAACCGGAAACTCACACGGGTAATGTTCTTTACCACGCAAAACTTAAGGGTCAAGGGCAAGCAGCCAAACTCATTGATGGCACAGGAGAGTTTCGCGCCAACATCTTTCGTGCGGCAGTGCGAGGGCATGCGTTGCGAATTTTTGGCGGACTGAGTAACGCAGAGACGGCAGATAAAATTGTCAATAATCTGTTTGGTGGGATTCAAGGTGAGGCAATCATTGGATTGCTGGGAATGAGTTTTCAACTTCTCAAAGATAATCCAGGAACTTTTGGCAGAGCTGGTTATATTCAACCAACCTACAATATAGAAGGGGAATAAACATGGTTGTTAGCGAAAAAACTACCTCACCCAGAACATGAAGAAGCATTGAAAAAACTCATCTGTGCCTTAACTCGGTTTGCGATGGTTTTGGGTGGTTTCGGTAAATCATGGCGACGGGCAGATCACCGCTTATTTTATGAAGAATACTACGAAAATGAATATAAATCCCTGATTGGTTGTCACTGGCAATGGTTAACAGAGCGATCGCTCGCTCTCGATGTCCAAGTCCGTAAGCTCGATCAACTCGGTGGTTTTATCGACAAAGTACAACAAACAGCCATTGAGTGGATGCAACTTCAAGGTATCACTCCCAATCCAGCTCAAAAAGCACCTTGGCGAGAAGCATGGCACCACGATACAGTACAGGTATGGGGACGTGAAGCTGATAGCACAGAAGACTCTCAAGCTATCTTCTGGTTGCATCAACCTTATCAAGATGAAATTCGCGGAATACAACCATCCGGTTCGATTTACCGTTCCTCGCTCACTGGACAAATGGGGCAAATAGGTAGATTATGGCATCGGATGTATCCTGTTGTGAAGTTAGTCAGAAACCCCCAAGACCCAAACGGAAAACCAATTCCCAGAACCACACCAAAATACTTGGAATTTTTGACTTTATTTCCAGATAATTCTACTGAGTCTCGGCAGTTTCTACAGTTTCTCAATTCCCAACAAAATCACCCAAATAGTTTTCAAAGACTGTGGTAGAAAAAATTATATTATGTCAAGTCCGTAGAATCACTCATAATTAAAGAACCTCACCCCCCAATACGGTTCGGATAAGCAGGGGAAGCAGGGGGGGAAAGAGTTATTGGACAATTAGTTCTTTCTCCCCCTGCGGCTCTACTCCCCCTGCTCAAGAACAGCCTGCCTTAACGAATAAATTTCTTAACCGAACCGTATTGCCTCACCCCCCAAACCCTCCCCGCAGGCGAGGAGGGGAGATAAAGCTTAGCAAGGATCGGGGTGGGGTTTAGCAGAAATTAAGGTTAGTTAGCGCGTTTATAATAGTTATCGTTTGAGTCACATACATAATGCCCTCACTCTGCTAAGAACGAGCATCCCTCTCCTAAGTTTGGGAGAGGGGCACCTGGTGAGGGCGAGAGTGTATGAGATACAACAGAGAAACGCTATAAATGGGCGACTGACGCGATCGCACGCGTGGAAATAATTTACAGAAATTGAAGGGCATTTTTTTGTAAATTATTTACATTAATAAAATAATCCCTTCTGGTAGGTACGTTTATGACCGCTCTTTACGGAGGAATTGACCCTAGAGACATCCCAACTTATTCGATTGGTGATGCAGCTCACTATCTACGCATTCCAAAAGTTACGATTCGCTCATGGACAGTTGGGCGGTATTACCAGATCGCTTCAGGCTCTAGTTTCTTCAAGCCCCTTATTTTAATTCATGATCGCAAGCCACGGCTCCTCTCATTTACCAACCTAATTGAAATTCACGTTCTTCGAGCAATTCGCCAACATCACAAAATTCAATTAAATAACGTGCGAGATGCTCTCGACTTCGTTGAAGAGCAGTTTCAAGTCTCTCACCCCTTAGCGCGTGAGATATTCCGTACTGATGGCGTCTCTTTGTTTATCGAGCGATATGGTTCTCTTATTAACGCCTCAAAACGCGGAAAAGAGGAACTAAGAGATGCTTTCAACGCTCATCTTAAACGAATAGAACCTGACGACACGGGGCTTGCCATTAAACTCTATCCCTTTACTCGCCCTCACGAGGAAGATAGCCCTCGCATCATCGTTATTGATCCCAGAATTGCCTTTGGTCGCATTGTTATCGATGGAACGGGGATTGCTACTGATGTCTTGGCAGAGCGATATGAAGCAGGCGACTCTATTGACGAACTAGCTTATGATTACGAAGTAGATCGCCTCAAGATTGAAGAAGCTATTCGTTACGAGATGCTTGCTGCATGAGTCAATCCCAGTCAATCGTTTTTTTCGTAGACAGGTGTCTGGGTAGCAAGCGCCTTATAGAAACACTTCGCAACTCGGGCATTAGTGTTGAAATTCATGACGACCACTTTCAAAAAGATGCTGAAGATGTAGATTGGTTACCAGAGGTTGGTAAAAGAGGCTGGGTGGTTTTGACCAAAGATGCCAGGATTGGTAAACGTACTTCCGAAAAAATTGCTGTTGCAAGCGCCAGAGTCAAAATGTTTGCGCTTGCTTCCCAAAATCTATCAGGAGAGCAAATGAGTAAAGCGTTCCTAAAAGCTATTATCCACATACAAGAGTTTGTTCATGAACATCCTGCTCCATTCATTGCTAAAATCTATCGTGATGGACGCATTGAAATGTGGCAAGATGGTCAAATGTTATTAGAGAAATTGCAACAACTCTCAGTGTAAATGCTCAAATCTCCCTTTCATGTGAGCCAGTGAGCAAATTCGATCGCAAACGTGTCATTTAAGATTGCAGAACGAATCTTTTGAGTAAAGCTAATAAGTTCGGTAATGTTATGAATGCTTAACAAGGTGTAGGCTAAAATTTCTTGCGATCGCACTAAATGGGATAAATAAGCACGGGAAAAGTTTTGACAAGTGTAGCAAGGACAAGTTTCATCCAAAGGGGCAAAATCTTCACGAAACTTAGCATTTTTCAAGTTCCAGCGATCGCCTTGCACCATTGCCGTACCGTGTCTTGCCCAACGAGTGGGAATCACGCAGTCAAACAGATCGACACCAGAAGCGATCGCAACTGCCATCTCCCGATGAGTGCCTACACCCATCAAATAACGTGGCTTTTGAGGTGGGAGTAGTGGCGCTGTCAATCGGACAATATCAGCTATCAGTTCTGGAGGTTCTCCCACACTGACACCGCCGATAGCATATCCTGGTAGATCCAACCTAGATAAAGACTCAGCCGCATGAGAGCGTAAATCTAAATACACTCCCCCTTGTACAATACCAAACAAAGCTTGGTCGCTGCACTGATGCGCTGCCATACACCGTTGTAACCAACGGTAAGTGCGTTCTGTGGCAAGTTCCACTTCTTGACGACTAGCTGGGTATGGCGGACACTCGTCAAACGCCATAATCACATCTGCCCCCAGAATATTCTGAATCTCAATTGAACGCTCTGGTGTTAAATTTATAATTTGACCATCGTGTGGTGAGCGAAATGTCACACCCTCTTCAGTAATTTTTCGCATTTCACTCAAGCTGAAGACTTGAAACCCACCGGAATCGGTGAGCATCGGACCATTCCAACCCATAAACTTATGCAGCCCTCCACCTCCAGCCACAATTGCTTCACCTGGTTGGAGGTGCAAATGATATGTATTGGAGAGGACCATTTGTGCTCCAGTTTCCTGTAGTTGGGCTGGAGTGAGAGTTTTGACGTTAGCTAGCGTTCCTACGGGCATAAACCGTGGGGTTTCAACCGCACCGTGAGGAGTCAAAAAAACGCCAGCCCGTGCTTTCGTCTGGCTACAGCAAGCAAGACACTCAAAAGAAAATTTAGTCATTGGTCATTGGTCATTGGTCATTGGTTATTAGTAACAAATGACAGAGGACAAATGACAAATATCTTAAAACAAATCGCAATTATCGTCATCAATTTCCGCATCCAATCTGGCTGAGAGCACCTGTTCCATCATTGCTTCGATCGCAACAACGTTGAAGGAACGTTCTTGTCTCTCTTGTTGGGGGGTAGATAGGGGAATCAGGCGCAGACAACTACTTTCTTGCGTGAGATCGAAGTAGGTTTGTTGTTGCGGTGACTGTTTCAGTTCTAGGTAATCAAAACTATGGACATTCAAATAAAGCGCGTGGTTAGCGACGATGGTAGACTGTCGCGGATTGGCAAACACTTCCATTACATCAGCTTCACCCTCGCTCTGCAACTGTCCTTCTTGGGTGTATATGTAGCGGACACGGCCTAAATCCGCTAACAACCGCCGCATATCAAGCTTATTCACAATCACGCCCGTGTTGACAATACAAGGGGCTGGTATTTTAGTATCGGGTAGATGTTGACTCATAATTCGATAGCTTCAGGAGTGCAGGTGAGATACAACACGTCTAAATAGTCAATTTAACAGTTTTCATGCCTCCCTACATTTTAATAATTATCAACATAGGAATAGTATGTTAACGAGCGACAATTAGTTATTTTTAGAAAATCGACAGAACAAAGCTGCAACTGATAAAATTGCCAATCTCTATTAATAATGTCATTGTCTGTTATTATACGGTAAATTAACTATTTTTACTGTAAGCAGCCTAAGAGATTTTTATGGGTAGATTTCAAGACCATTCGGTTACGGTTTCCTGGTAAGAATGTTCAAGATATAGATACGCTCCGCTTTGTTACGTCTCTACGTAGGTTGACATGCTTATTAATTATCTTAACTGAACTGTATTGAGGTAGATATATCATAAAAGAAAATCTTTTTTGAAGCTTTAAAAATAACTTTGCCACATTCTCAATTTGTTTCCACAAGTTTTTTTAACCATGAATGAAGTAACTAATATAACCGATAAAGCTCAGTGGTGGAAACAGTATTTGTTAAACATGGCAGCATCTGTAATTTTCTATACTAGCATTCCGCTCCCACATGTCGAGGCACTAGACTTCCAAGGAGTCGCTCGTCTTGCCCCTCAAGTCGGGCTGCTAATTGGAGGAATATTGGGGTTATTTGATGAAGGAATGAGTTATCTGGGTATGCCAATTCTCACTCGGAGCGCTGTGGTGGTAGTCACCTGGATTACTATCACTGGAGGACTGCACTTAGATGGCGTCATGGATACTGCTGACGGGTTAGCAGTAGCAGACAAAGAACGTCGGCTAGAAGTGATGGCAGATAGCGCTTGTGGCGCGTTTGGGGCAATGGCGGCGATCGCCTTGGTTCTTCTGAAAACAGCTGCGTTAACTGATATAAACGAATACCGTTGGTTGGTGTTGATGGCAGCTTGTGGGTGGGGACGTTGGGGACAAATGCTGGCGATCGCCCAGTATCCTTACCTCAAACCAACTGGCAAAGGCGCGTTTCACAAAGCGGCAATTCGTTCTTACAAAGATTTATTGCCTGGACTAGTGTTAATGTTGGGTTTAAGTGGTTTGCTAATATTCTTAGACAAGGATTCCCTCGGCATTGCTATTGGCATGGCACTCGCAGGAAGTGCGATCAGCAAAAGTGTCGGTGCCTGGTTGAATCACAAATTAGGGGGACACACCGGAGATACCTACGGCGCAGTCGTTGAGTGGACTGAAGCCTTATTCTTGTGTATGCTGACTGCTGCGAATGGGGAGTAATATCATGTCCGGTAAATTAACCATTAACCTTAATGCCGGAAGAACCCCACCCCGCCAAAGCTCAGCTTTGTCTCCCTTCCCCGCTTGCTTTGGAGGGGTTGGGGGAGAGGTTCTTTTATTATGGGTGATTTGACGGACATGATATCAAGGATAGGAACAGGGGGGAGCGAAGATACTCTGTGAATCACCAATTTTTTACTTGTGCTTCCCCCTCTCTTCCACTCTCCCACTATCCCTCATTCTTTGACTGGTTTAAGTCGTGTCACCTTAAGTTTAAAGGGTCCAACCCCAGTTTCGCCAAAAGAACGGACACGAACGATATACGATCCTGTTTCCGTAATACGGGTAAAAAGCTGGGAATTACTGGTGCCATCAGGACCATCATCATTTTCTGCTACCGTTGAACCATCAGGTCCCAGAAGGTTGACGATAGTATCAAAGCTGTCAGAACTGAGATCTATAACCAGATTATCACCTTTATTTAACTTGACCGTGTAATCACGAGCAAAACCGCCTTGACCTGTAGGAATATCTTTATCTGTTAGCTTCTCAGAAACTTCGCCACTCGTAGGTAAAGGAATTGGACTGTACAATCTAACTTGAGCAAAAGCTCCTGTTGTACTCGTACTAATTGCTAACAACGTCGCGGGAATGATTGTGATTTGTCTCCAACCCTTAGCAAAAGCTTTACTGATCATTCCAAAGAATCTTCCCACAAAAACAGTCTGGTTAATTATAGTTTTTTCCGGCAGATCCTGCTGATAAATTCTTAGGGAATGAATAGAGGCGGGTTTATCACAGATAAAGACTATAATTCTTGCATAGATACGCTACGTTAAGTTGTAGTATTCCTCACTCTCCCCGTTTCCTGATTTCCTTGAGTCGTAGCTGCTGCCGCTAACCCTAAGACTGCAATTCCGTGTTGACGAAATGTTTGCACTGCTGATCTGGCAGTAGCACCTGTAGTATACACGTCATCTATTAAAAGAACTTGGATATCTGGACGGCGAGAAAAGTTTTTTCCTAAAATAAAGGCCCGAGTTAAATTCTCTTCTCGTTCAGACACGGATAAACGAAACTGCGGCTTCGTTTCTCGTATCCGTTCCAAACCATTAAGTTTTAATTTAAATCCAGTAGTGTTGCAGAAACTTTGTGCTATGAGTCCAGCTTGGTTATAACCACGTTGTTTTTGCTTGTTTGCGTGGAGTGGAATGGGAACAACCACAAGCTTTTGATCGCATTGTGGTGCATTTAACAACCATGCTTCTCCCAAGGATTTACCTAAATGACGGGCAATTTGGGGTTGATTTTCGTATTTCATAGCAGCGATCGCTCTTTTGAGGTTACCACTATACCTCCCCCATGCAAACACTGGTAAAGGATTCTGCCAAAGACACTTGGGATCAGGTAAGCAACATTTTTGCAACTGCCTGTCACAGTCAAGACAGAATTCTTGAGGAGTTGAACGCTGACACAAAGGACAGTTGGATTTGAGAAATAAGTTTAGTAAGCTGTTGAGATAATGAGTCCAAAGTTGCATGTGAGCTATAGGGAGATAGAGAGAGTTGTTATTCAAGAAAGGCGTAGTAACTTTACATATACGCGATCGCAACGGAGTGTTTCGACACCTGTTGCTTTCTCATAGCCGTTGCTTTCATACAGCTTGACTGCTTCTACCAAGACACTGGCGGTTTCAATCCAAATTTGCTGAAACCCACGGGATGCGATCGCTGCTTCTAGCTGTTGTAACAAATATTTGCCCAGCCCCAAACCTCTATAACTGGGTAAGATATACATTTTTCGGATTTCTACAGCTTTTTCTCCACGTTTTACCTGGTAATACGCACCTGTCCCCACAAGTTGGTTTTGGTGTTCGATAACCCAAAACTCTCCCCCAGTCGTCAAGTAATATTCTTCAACTTGCAGCACATCGCAGTCTGCACCATTTGGCTCAAAGAGCAAACCGTATTCTGATAACACAGACTGGATGATTTCTGATGCTGCGGTGCGATCGCGCTTTTCCCAGTCACGAATTAAAAAATCTTTGTAATAATTTTTCATTGACTTATTTGTTCGTATAATAATCACTCTTTAAAAAGTAAAAAGTAAAAAGTAAAAAGTAAAAAGAGAATCCCCATAATTAAAATTAGGGGATCTTACGCTCACCTTTTTTGCTCGCACTATGTGTCCCCTTTAAAAAATATTTTTTGGTTTTCCATCGATTTGGCGGCTTGAAACCGTTTTTCCTTTTTCTTTTTCTTTTTCTTTCTTTTGCCTTTTAACTTTTAACTTTTGCCTTGTTCTGTCAATTACGTTGATAGTTACTCCCAACACAGAGTGTAAGATTACCAATCTTTTTTACTTATTTCTTGGCATTAGAAGTTGTGCCAGCATATCTCATCATTTTCTCAACTATAAGCAACACTGAATATTGCGAATTTTCTGTTTCACTTTCAATTTACCAAATTACTAAAGAATAGAAATCAGCTATTTTTTTATCTGCTGTCATAATTGCAGCTTGGTTTATTTTGGCAACAGCTACGATTACTCTATCCACTGGATCTCGATGTTCCCATTCTAATTTGACACTCTCTAGCCAAATCTCCTCATCAATTGGGATAATACGAATAATATCTAACTTTTTTAAAGTTGTGATATACTCATCAATATCTACTCCTAAATCTAATTTTTTATTTTTGACCTTGATCGCTATTTCCCAGACTGCTGTTGATGGAACTAGAGCATTCTTTTCTTGTTCCATTTGGTAACAAGCTTTTTTTGCACACTCAGAAAGTTTATCTGGATCTAAACTCCACCAGATAAGAGCGCAGGTGTCAAGGACAATTTTTATACTTCCTGCCATTCTTCAGTCGTTGGGGTAGTTAAATCTTCAAAATACTTCACTTTCCCCCGCATATTCTTAAATAATTTTTCGGTTTCAGAAGTTTTTTCATACTGAGAAATTCTCACGACTGGTTTATTTCCATCAGTCACTAAAATTTCTTCACCTTCTAATTCTACAAGTTGTAGAAATTCTAGTAAATTCTCTTTTAATTGATTCTTGTCAATTGTTTTCATACTCTTGCTTTTGTTTGTAGTTTAATATTCCCCATTTTGCATTGCATCTAACATTTATAGCGGTGTTACCCAATAAGTAATTCCCCTGACCACTTTACTTTGAAAACCAAACTCAGTCAATTTTTCTTGAGGATAACCGATATAAGTCCAGTGAGGCATATCATTTTCTACTGTCTGAACCCAGCCATGTTGACTTAAAGCTTGTCTCTGTGCTTGATTTGAGACGTATAGATCGATCGCCAATCCCCATAGATGTTGAGATGAGCCGGGCGGTGCCACTATACCGAGAATTGCTGTTTCTATACCTTCTCGGACTTTTTCCAACGTTTTACTGTCAGCATATTTTTGCCAAAATCTTAAATTTGTGGCAAAGCTGCGTGTACAATCACTAGGTCCATAACCAGATTTTAGAGGAATGTGTACTTGTGATCGCGCTTGATTGAAGGCATCCGCTGCTGTTTTCTGTAAATAACATTCGTTCGTATCATTCACTTTGCTCAATGTCAGAGTCGCTTGATATTTTTTGGTTTCCTGTTCATTGGTAAATACAACTTTTGGTGGCAGTTTCACTGCCGGAGCATGATTGACAAATGCACCACCATATGCACGTAGCAAAATGTATTCAAAAGTTCCAGCCTGGGGAATAATGGGTAACTTATCTGTAATTGTTGTTAAAAAACGTTGTTGGTTAGTTAACTGTAAGTTGAGAGAAGGTAGAAAAATGGGGGTAGGTGATGTTGATACTGTAGTCGTCTCAATACAAGGTTGGCTGAATGGCTGATTCGCTGGTAAATTCGAGCAATTTTTTATCGGTAGCCTCTGTGTACTCAGTGTCCTTTGAGTCATGCCATTACTGGCGACTAGGGCAAAAACTATAAAGACGACTACAGTGAACAGTGCGGTTTTCTTTAGAATTCGTTTCATCTTGAGAAAATTTCTTTGTCAACTAAAAGTTAAATATTATATAACAACTTAACTTTACAATTTTGTTCTAATCATATGACAAAATTCTATAAAGGCTTGAAAACTAGGTAAATGATGAGTTTTGTCTTGAATACGTTCTAACAATTGCTCTAAATAATAGGGTTTCAATACATCTCCAGGATTTCTTTTAGAATAATGAATATTTTTCGCCTTAAACAATTCTTTTAAATATGTCTCGTGGAATTGAGCATGAGTGTTCTGACGATATTTTCCCATCAGTTCTGGACAATCGACACAAACATCATAGTAACGAGTGTATTCTAATAATGGGTTACTTTGTGGCTGCCTTGAGTAAATTTTTCTATTGCCTAGAAACCAAGTTTCTAAGCAACGGTTTTGAATGATGAGAACAAGCTGAGTCGTTCCTGTATTAATTTTTTCAGATTGCAAAAAATCCTTAATTTCTTGCTTGACACTGCTAAGGGTATTTTCTTCTGCATCTAGACAAACTACAAAGTAATTGTAATTTCCATGTGAACAAACATCTTCAATAGCATTAGGCAAATGATTGTAAATAATTGAAGGATAACCTTCTCCACTAAATAAGTAATAGTTATTTTTCTCCACCTCATCATAACTATGAACTTGTTTTAGTTCTGGTAAAAGATAAGCAAGCCACGCTGGGTAAACTTTTCTTTCGGTTCTTTTTCCTTCTACAAGAAAGTAGATATTCATCTTACTTTAATACCTTCCTTATAGTCACTAAGATTAATCAATTGCATAAAGGCTTGATGACGCGATTTTCCTAAATTAAAGTCTTTGGCATCGCGAGCTGTAACTATGCCACCTTTACGAGTAACTATTTTCCAATGTTCCATTTGAATATTATTAATAATGTAGGGATGATGGCTGGTTATTATAAACTGTATATTTCTATTTTTCAACAATAAATCAGTCAAAACATCAATACAGTTAACTCCCAAACTATTTTCAAATTCATCTATTAAAATTACAGTATCTTTTCCAGATAAGTATATTTCACTAATATGCATTAGTGTTCTAAACATTCCTGACGATATTTGATTTTGACTAATCCAATTATTAACTCCTTTTTCCTTTATTTGAATAAATGGGTACTCTGCAATAATTTTAGATAAACTATTGTTATTTTCATCTGGTTCTATTTTGATATCTTCTACCTGCAAAAATACATCGATAAACCTTTCCTTAATTTTAGTAAAAAAAATCGGGTTATGTTCATAAGCTAATGCCAACTTTATTTGAATGGGTAAATTCCTTTTTTGAATATCTTCTAAAGTAAAATCTTCTCTGGCTAATGATGCATAAATTAGTGGATAAATTTCATTAACGACTTCTCCTGTAGAATGATCGCTATAAATAATTTTATTAAACCCATTTTTTATAGGACTAATATCTTCTTCCTCACCTAAGATATCTACGGCGCTTTGAAAAGGTGATAATTTCGGTAGTTGTTTACCCTTAAATATAATTTCTTTCTCATTTCTCTCTATAATAATTTCCTGATTAATAAATAAAATCTCCTGCAAAATTTTAAACTTATTATTCTCCACTCTCTCATCTTCAATAATTAATGAAGCTACTTTTTTTTCTTCAAATTTTCCTTCCCAATAGTATTGCTTATTATTGACACAAAAGCTTATCTTCCATTCAACTCCATTGAATGAACTACCTTTGGCTATTTTCCTCAAATTCATAATAGATTGAAGAATTTGAGTTTTTCCAACACCAGAAACACCAACTAAAAGAGTTAAATCGGAAAATTGAATTGGCTCAAAGCGCCATTCCAGTTCATGGTCATAATAAGTTATCTGATTGATTTTCATTTTTTTTTTCGTTAAAATGGAAGAAAATGAACAGCAGTTGCCGGACTCGCGGGAAACCTTTCAGTCTTAATCGGTGGCAAGTGTTTCAGAACTTAGATAGGACTGCAATATCATGATTTTAACGGTTAAAATTATTCATGAGTCCTTTTTGCTCAGCTTGAACCATGACTTTGCATTCAGCCGTTGAATTTCAAGATGCGTTTGATGTTGTTGTAGTAGGCGCTGGTCATTCCGGTTGTGAAGCCGCCCTTGCGACTGCACGCCTCGGCTGTCGTACTCTGCTGTTGACACTGAATTTGGATAAAATCGCTTGGCAACCGTGTAACCCGGCAGTCGGTGGGCCAGCTAAATCTCAGTTGACACATGAAGTGGATGCACTTGGTGGGGAAATTGGCAAAATGGCTGACCGCACCTATCTACAAAAGCGCATTCTCAACTCTTCTCGGGGACCTGCGGTTTGGGCTTTACGTGCTCAAACTGATAAGCGGGAATATGCGGCAGTGATGAAAGCGATCGTCGAGAACCAAGAAAATTTGACGATCCGGGAAGGGATGGTGACAGATTTGATCCTCAATACTCACAATGAGGTCATCGGTGTCGAGACTTATTTTGGTGTAGCGTTTCAATCCAAAGCCGTCATCCTCACAACAGGTACCTTTTTGGGAGGGCGGATTTGGGTTGGGAATAAGTCGATGGAGGCAGGACGTGCTGGCGAATTTGCTGCTGTCGGGTTGACGGAAACATTAAACCGTCTGGGATTTGAAACGGGACGACTGAAGACAGGAACTCCAGCACGGGTAGACAGGCGATCAGTTGACTATAGTAAAATGACACTTCAGCCAGGGGATGAAGCTGTAGGTTGGTTTAGCTTCGACCCTCAAGTGTGGGTGGAAAGAGAACAGATGCCTTGTTACATTACTCGTACCACAGCCCAAACCCATCAATTGATTCGCGACAATTTACATCTGTCACCAGTTTATGGTGGTTGGGTAGAAGCGACCGGACCACGTTATTGTCCTAGTATTGAAGACAAGATTGTGCGTTTTGCTGATAAAGAAAGCCACCAAATCTTTATTGAACCAGAAGGACGAGATATTCCCGAACTTTATATCCAGGGCTTTTCTACAGGGTTGCCTGAAAATTTGCAAGTCCTGATGTTACGTAGTCTACCTGGTATGGAAAATTGCATTATGCTCAGACCTGCTTATGCAGTAGAATATGATTTTATACCAGCGACTCAATGTTATCCGACTTTAATGACAAAGAAAATTGCCGGACTTTTCTGTGCTGGGCAAATTAACGGCACAACAGGCTATGAAGAAGCAGGAGCACAAGGTTTGGTTGCAGGAATTAACGCTGCTCGTTTTGTTCGCTCTCAGAAGATGATTGTCTTTCCTCGCGAGCAAAGTTACATCGGTACGTTGATGGATGACTTGTGTACAAAAGACTTACGAGAACCTTACCGAATGCTTACCAGTAGATCTGAGTATCGTTTGATACTCAGATCTGAAAATGCTGACCAACGCTTGACACCTTTAGGTCGAGAAATTGGCTTAATTGATGACCGACGCTATGCATTGTTTACTCGCAAGCAGGAAAATATAATTGCCGAAAAAGAACGGCTGTATGCAACGAGGGTAAAAGAACATGATGATGTTGGGAAAGCGATCGCATCAAACACCCAGCAAGCCATCAAAGGTTCAATTACCCTAGCTGACTTGTTGCGGCGTCCAGGATTTCACTATGCTGACTTGGATAGGTATGGATTGGGAAATTCCCATCTCGAAAAAGCCGAGAAAGAAGGTGCAGAGATTGACATTAAATATTCTGGATATCTTCAAAGGCAGCAAAACCAAATTGATCAGATTGCCCGTCAGGCGCACCGTCAATTGTCTGCCGATTTAGATTACGCAATGATTGATACCCTTTCTAAGGAAGCACGGGAAAAGTTAAGTAAAGTAAAACCGCTTACTATCGGTCAAGCTGCTCGCATTGGTGGCGTGAATCCAGCCGATATTAATGCCTTGCTGTTATACCTAGAAATACGCAAAACCAAGACTCCATCCGAGTTTCCGACATTAGCTTAACACAAGCTTCATGAAGTGCGAGTATAGTGATAAAGTATAACTTTCAAGAGGCTGGTATGATAGATGACATGAATTAAATAATGGCACTACCAACAGTCTCCGTATTCAAGATGAATTTAATACGTAAGAGGAATCAACTCGGCTAGTAAAGTCTTCTTTGGGGACAGGGTAGAGAAAATTCAAAATTCAAAATTAATTCTTGAATAAACAGGACTTCGCTGATTTTGGATTGGATTTATGCTCTTACACCCCAACGAGAAAAAAACCTTTACAAAGCAAGTAGTAAGGGCGGAGTTTACACCGCAAAAAGCCACTATTCAAAATCGTTATGTCACAAGAAGCTAGCACCCATGTTATTATTTTGGAACCCTCAGAGGATTTGATCGCCAATGAAGCTTGGTCTGTAGAAACCTATGCTGATGGTTTGATGGATGAACTCTTTGCCGATATCGACAATATTCTGGATAATCGTCATAGCCCAGTCATACGCTCCTCGCACGCGGCGAACTCGGCTTATCAATGGTATTCAGAGCAATACAACAACACAATATTAGAATCTTCCTCCAGGTACTGGGACGTGACATCGGAGTTTCCAGAAGATGCACCGCTACAAAAAGTTGCGGCACCGCAAATTATCTTACCAGAGACAGTGAGTCGAGCGGTACAAACAGTTGATAGAGTTAAGAACAAGCACGTAGGTACATTGTTTGAAACTCCGCCTGTTGCTAAACGCGTTGTTCAACGTCGGAAATGGCGGCACACTTTGGGCAAAATGCTCTCAGCAGGAGCCACTTTAAGCTTTGTGTGCGTTGCTATCATGTGGGTGATGAACTCAGGAGTTCTAAATCGTCTGATTTCTCAATCGCTACAATTAAGCGTGCGATCGCCACAGCCACATTTGCCCACAAGATCAGAACTGGATGCTGATTTGGTTGACTATATGCTGGGAGCGCTTTCAGCCATTGACAGGCATGAGGCAAGCAACCAAAAATTGCCACATTTACTTTCCACTCTTACTCCAATAAACCAAACAGCCTACGCTTATCAGATTTCTCGACCTCCTGGCAATCTACCACCTCCTGTAGCTGCTAACAACACACGACCAACCCCAAGCCGTTCTACATCTGTTGTGGAGCGAATCTACATTCCTGTTTATCAAGCGCCACAGCCGATGCGCTATTCACCACCTCCCATTTCTGGTGTTTTTGGATCTTTACCACCAGTAACATTACCACCATCACAAAAGGTGGCACCGATAAAAACTGCCGTCAACACACCTAAACCACCTAAACTCACAAACACAACTAAGCTTGCAGCAGTGCCACCAAAACTCAAACCAGTGGCGATGCACACTGCCCCAATTACTGTAAAGCAACCTCCTAAGCCTTCACCTGTTTCATCCCCTATTGATTCAAAAGAAATTTCTCCTGAACCTTCTCCACCCTCAGCAAAACCGGAAATGGTTACTGTAGCAACCGTTCCTGCTTCTTCCCAGATGTTAGAGGGATTGCTTGAGTTAGGAAACAAATCTGCCGCTTTATTTAAAATTGACGGTATAACTCGCCGCGTTGATATAGGTGAAAGTATTGGTGCCACCGGTTGGACACTCGTAGAGATCTCTAAAGGTGAAGCCGTTATCCGTCGCAACGGAGAAGTCCGCTCAATTTATGCAGGGCAGAACTTTTAACGATTGTTCTGTCGGACACGACACTCTACGCGTACAAGAGCGTCTCGCACTGGAAGACGCTCTTGTACGCGTAGAGTATGCGTCATCTCATGTTCGGTTGAACACTTAGAATAACGTTTGGAGTTGCGCTTTAGCGCTCTCAAACTGTTAAGAGCGCTAAAGCGCAACTACGAACCTATTTTTTATTTATAACTCATTTACCGAACATGATATCAATCGTCAAGCAAACTCATAAGTGCTGCAAATTCTGGGTTTTGCAACTCTAACAATCGGCTCTGTAATTTTGATAACTGACTCTGCAATTCTTTAGCTACATAAAGCATGTCAAATTCTCGAGCAATTTGTAGTTGATTTTCTTTGATTGCGATTTGTCTGAGCAGATTATTTTCAAGTTGAAATGAATTTTGATATTGAGCAATCATGGTTGCATCTCCATAAACAATTTTGGTAAAACTGCGTGGAGGTGTAAACTTTGCTTTCTGCAAGCTTTCGGTAATTTTACCATAATGGGGTTTGACTTCAAAGATGTGTGAATTCGTGTGCGCTTCTCTCTAAGATGCGAGTGCGATGACAAATGATTCGGGCGATGTCTGACGACAAGCCGCTCCGCGTCTACGCGCACTGCCGTAGACAGCCCTAAGTAGATTCCCTAAACTTTTTTGGGTAGCTCTTCTATTTTGTACCAACAACTTGGTAGCTCAGTTATTTCACGCAATGTATTTTACCAGTACTTAGCTTTTATGTCTACTGATTCGTTTAGGAATTAGACTAGAGAAAATGTATGCTTTTTAGGTATTATGAATAACCGTCGTTTGCTTGAAATTGCAGAGTACATATCACTAATTGGCTCAGTAGCTGGATCATTGGCTGCTATGGTTTCCGGGCATATAGCATATGCGACTGCACCAATGTCATTGTCAATTTTACTGAATTTTGTGAATCGCTACCAATTTGAGCAGCAAAGCCAAAGTACCAATGCTGTTATCCATAATACGCATCAGCAAATTTTAGCAAATATCGAATCAATAAGTTCTTCAGTTTTAAACCAGCCTGCTCAAGCCTCTCTTAGCGATGTACAACAAGGACTCTTCAATTTAAAAGAAGAAATTACCGCAGCACAGATAAAGCTGGATCGTTTCGCTTCACTCTCAGTATTTGATCCCCAGCCAATCAATGAAGAGATATCCCGAATGACTAACCGTTATACAGACTTATCGGAATCTATCAACGCTGTCAGACAGCAGTTAAGTGCTTTACTGGTATCTGAAAGGCTAGAAGCACTACAAACTACACTCTTCGAGTTGATAGCTGAAATTACATCACAAAGGACACAGTTTGACAGTCATTCATCCACTTATAACGCTTTTAACATTGAACCAATTCAAGACGATATTTTTATTTTGAGAGAGCAAAACACGGTTTTACAAGAGTTCCTTGATGCTTTAGTTTACCGAATGCTATCAGATGGTAGTCTTAGTAGCCGAGTTTGCTCAGACGACATTGAAAAGCGGTTGAGTAAAATTGTCGAGTACTATAGAGAACAAAGAGAGCAAAAACGTCAAAAGTATGCAGTCAGCTTGGAGCAATCAGATAATCAAAGCTACGAACAGAAGCTGCAAGAGTAATTGTCATCATCTCTAACTTAAGGAGGAAGTCAATATGGAAAAACGTGAGATAGGACGTTCCGGATTAGAAGTCTCACCGATATGTTTCGGTGGCAACGTGTTTGGATGGACGCTTAATGAAGCGACTTCATTTGAGATTTTAGACGCATTTGTTGCAGCTGGAGGCAACTTCATTGATACCGCTGATGTCTATTCCACTTGGGTTCCAGGCAATCAGGGTGGAGAATCCGAGACGATCCTGGGAAAATGGTTGAAGCAGCGTCGCAACCGCGATCAGGTCGTCATTGCCACCAAAGTTGGTAATGACATGGGTCCTAAGGGCAAAGGGCTTTCCCGTTCGCACATTATACAAGGTGTCGAAGACTCGCTGCAAAGATTGCAAACAGATTACATCGATCTTTATCAATCACATACCGACGATGAAAGTACTCCTCTTGAGGAAACTCTTGAAACCTATTCGGAATTAGTCGCTCAGGGTAAAGTGCGTGCGATTGGTGCCTCAAATTACAGTGCAGAGCGTCTAGCACAGGCGTTACAAATAAGCCAGCAACACGGGTATCCTCGCTACGAAAGCCTTCAGCCCCTCTACAATTTGTGCGAGCGCTCCGATTACGAACAGAACCTCGAACCACTCTGTCAAGAACAGGAAATTGGCGTCATTAGCTATTTCTCCCTCGCCAGTGGCTTTCTCTCCGGGAAATATCGCTCAGAAAAAGATCTATCCGATAGCTCTCGCGGTGGTTTTGTGAAGAAATATTTAAACGAGCGTGGCTTCCGTATTTTGGAAGCGATCGATGAGGTGGCGAAAAATTACAATACGACTCCCACCCAAATCTCACTCGCATGGCTGATGGCACGTCACAGTGTCACCGCTCCCATTGTCAGTGCAACAAAGATCGAGCAACTCAACGAAATTATCAAAGCGATCAATTTAAAACTCGATCCAGCTTCCATCGAAAAGTTGGATCGAGCCAGCGCTTAACGGGACGTAAACATTTTTGAGTGAGAAACAAGCCTCAAACCCTGGCTGTCAGGCATGCACTGCAAGACGAAAGGAGCGCTTTGTGGTCTGACAACAAGCAGATTTCCTTATCACAAATTGTTTTGAAAAAGTTCTAGAACATGTTTCCACGCATCAGGAGCAGCTTCTGGGTTGTAACTTGGGTGTTGCTCTATTAATGGGTATTGATCTTTGAAGAATCCGTGGAAGAATCCGTGTCCAGCGTCGTATCGGAATATACGATGATTAATGTTATGTTTTTTTAATTCTGCTTCGATTTTCTCGTTTTCCTCTTGCGAAACTAATGAATCTCTCGTACCAAAAAACGCATAAATAGCGCCTTTAATTTCAGAGGTGCGATTGACAGTTGGAGTATCTTCACCATAACAACTCGTGGTAATTCCACCACCGTAGAACGAAGCTGTTGCCTTGATATCGGGTAATGTTGCAGCCATATAAGCAACATGACCACCAAAACAGAAACCGATGGTACCGATGCAGTCAGTGTTTACATTGGGTAAGGTTTTTAGATAAGCAATCGTAGCTTGAATATCACTCAATATTTCTTGATACTTAACTTGTTGATAGTATAGCAAGCCCAGCCGATAAGCTTCTTCGCTGTACCCTACATTAACAGGATCATATCCTACATCAAAACCGGGGGCAATGCGTTGATACATCGCGGGTGCCACTGCCACGTAACCTTGTTTCGCGATTAGTTCGGTAATATCCCTAATGTTACTGTTGACTCCAAAAATTTCTGGAAAAACTATAACGGCACCAAAGGTTCCTGGGAGTGCTGGTTGCGCTAAGTAAGCATCTATTTGTAAGTCATTGTTAGGTACTTTGACATGAGTAGTATTAATTTCGATGTAAGTCATTTCTGTCTGTTCAATTTTTATATGCTGCTGATAGTCTATTCAGGTTACAATCCAGGACTCTAGAAAAAAGTTGCTGAATATTGGTAAATTCTTGCCCTAGCTAGAGCGCGATCGCTCCGATAAACAGATCAGCCTTGCAGGAATTGTTTTGGTGTGACGCCAACAATCCTTTTAAAATATCGACTCAGGTGACTTTGATCGCAAAACCCTACTCTGACAGCAATGGTGGCGATGCTAAGTTTGCTGTGTTGCAACAAATACCTGGCTTTTTCGATCCGACATTGCAAAATATATTGATGGGGCGTGACACCCATACTTTGTTTGAACAGACGCAAAAAGTGATACGGACTCATCTGGGCGATCGCCGCAATCTCTCCTAGCTTCAAGTCTTGATGGAGATGTTCGTTAATATACTCACTTACCTGTTGCCGCTTGAAAGCCGATAATCCATCAGCATAGCTTTTGAGCTTAGGTTGCGTAGTGCAATAGTTCCGTAGTAAGTGAATAGCTAATGTCATTTTGAGACTATCAATCAGCAAATGACCACCGATTTTGTCAGACTCCAATTCGTCTCTCAACGCGGAGAAGATCCCTTGTATCAGTACATCTTGCCCGTTCATAAAATGAGGGATGAGTTCAATGCGATCAGGATCAAGCCAATCTTCACCGACTTGTTTGAGGAGTACAGGCTCAATTGCTAAAAGCATAAACTCGACTGAGGTATTCCAATTACAGCGATGGGAAATACCTACAGGGATGATGGCGATGTCTCCCTGACTCCGCGTCTCTGTTCTAAGTTTTCCATCCAACCACCGTTCCCCTAATGAGGAGCCGGAAAGACCATAAGCAATCACATGCATGGTATGTTGATGCACTATGGTGTCGAACTTTGGCTGTTGATGGAGTTCAAGATAGATATTTCCCCACCCTGAACTTGAAAGAGCAGCAGGTTTAGGCACAAACGCATCTGATGCCTTCTGTTGGCGGTAATCAATCAGCTTGACAAGATTGCCTTGCGTTCTCATATGGTGCTTAAACAAGTCGCAGATTTTTATATTCTGACTGTTTTTCGAGCCAATTCTGTCAACTGCTTACGAGGTGACTATGAATAGCTACTGCTGTTTACAGATCAAACCCTCTCAATCTAGTCATATATGAATATGCTTTGCCCCTGTAATCTCAGCATAATGGTGCTTGATAACAGAGAAATCTGAATGTTTTAATGCAAATAGTAGTTCTTGTAAGTTAATCGTTTTAGCTTCTTGTTCCAATATGCAAAATACATTATTTGATAAAATCTTCCGTGACAGCGAGGGCAACATTGTTATCGCCCAGCCACCAAACCCACCGATTATTGTCTGGGTAGTAGCTAGTTTACTCAAACTAGTTTTTACGACAGGCTTAATCAATACAGGGTTAGACGCAATTGCTTTTGGCTCTTTGTTTACTTGGGCGTGGCTGGAATTGTTTCAAGGCGTTAATTATTTTCGTAGGGGGTTAGGCATCATCGTGTTTATTGCTATTATCGCGTCGAGAACTGTAGGTATTGATGCACTTGGCTCTTTCGCTTTTTGATGCGAGGGGCGATGTGCCTGTAGCGTCGGCGCTTCCTATTGTATCCGCAAAGCGCAACTTAATGACTGGGAGTAAGTTTAAGCACTAAAAATATGCTGTTGCTATAAGACAAAGCTTGTAGCGATTGGCAACTCAAAAAGGGCGATACGGCTTAAGCCGTGGCCAAAGGCATCGCTCGAAAGGAAACTTCGAGGAGTCATCGTCGAAGGGTTCTATTTTTTGTTACGATCAAACACTTGATTGCAACAAAAAATAGAATGTATTAATTTTACCAATAAATATGTATTTTTGTTTTTAATAGCCGACATACTTAGCTGTAGAGGGCGGAAAGCGACTTACTCTCAGCTATCGTAATTTTACTGATAAGTACTCTTCATTGTATCCCGGAATCAGTTCACATTTTGCGGCAAAGTGCTTATTCGCTTTTTTCACATGCTATGAAAAATCAGGCTGACTGGAGAACTTGTAGCGATCATAGCTAAGTAAATCAACACAGAAAAACCGAACTATATGAATATTATCTAAAGGCTCGTAGTTGCGCTGTCTTCGTCCTAGACATCAACGCTGAAGCGCAACTACAAACTTTTATTTATTGGTGCCGATCTACTTATTCTGCTATAAGTTACGCATGTACTTAAACAAGATTTAACACTAGCAGTTACCCTGGTTTAAATAATTCAACGTAAATAATCATACTTTTTATCAAGATTGGATGAACTTTTCAGATATTTCCGGACTTGATAAAAATTACGGTTAGAGTGTATCTAATAATCTTTTAAGTACTAGATATGTTAATTAAGCGCAAGTTTGAATAGACAGTATTTATCAGAAAAAAAGTATCAAGAGGTAGCGATTACTTTACTTGAGGTAGTGTTATAAGGGTGTTAGATAATGAGTCTATTAAAACCATCAGAGGATATCAATATGGTATCCTCATTAAAAGTAAACATAGTTGCACGAAGAATAGGGAGATTTGCTTTAACAGGAATTGTTACCTGTATTATTGGTACATTAGCAATTTTTGAAGGTTATAAAAACTATTGGAACAAGACAATATTCCGCGTTCAAACTGTTGATTTTAACTTGTTGTCTCACACTCTACCGACAAAGCTATCTTACACTATTGTTCAAAATAAGAATGGTGCCAAGCAAAAGTTACAGACAACCTCTTTAACCATAGGTATTTTGACGAATTCCAGCAATTACAATGACTTAGCAGCTTACTTACGCTCTGAGTTAGGAAATAAAGTCCAAGTCACAATAGATGGCAATGAATCAATTTCCTATGGAGATGTCAGGAATCGAATTGCGCGTAAAGAGTGGGACATTGTGTTTGCTCACTCTCCTATGCTTTCCGTAGCAGCGAAAGAAAACGGTTACACTTTTGCCGCTCGGATGTTTGCAAATAATCCTCCATACTATCAAGCTAGTTTATTTGTGAAATCAAATAGCCCTATTCAATCTCTGAGTGACTTGAAAACCAAAACGACTATTGCTTTTGGAGATTTCAATTCTGCATCCAGTTTCTACATGCCTACCTATGATTTGTTTGGCAAAACTCTACGTGTAGATATGGGACATCGAGGTCAAAAAATTATAGAAATGGTCAGAAATAGGGAAGCTGATGTGGGTGCGGCTGCTTATGATGCAGTCAAAAACGATCCAAATTTAAGAGTTATTCATCTCAGCCGTCAAATTCCAGGGTCAAATGTTTATTTATCACCTAACCTTTCTCATTCAGATCGCGAAACTCTCAAACAAGCTCTTCTCAATGCACCTGCTAGTATTAAAAATAAAGCTAACTATGATGCTGGTCAAGAACCTGATTACTCATACTTTGTCAAAATCTCTCAAAAATCCGAAGAAGTTTTGAGATGTGCAGATTTTCAACACAATCCTGTTGATTTTTTCTGCTCTAACAGCACGGCTGCCCAAAACAATCACAACTCAGACAATACTCCGAATATAGAAGGACGAATCAATGGATGGAGTCATCAAGATGGTAGTACAGAGCAGCTAAATTTATCAGGAAGAGACAATAAAGTTTATTTAGTTATAATACCCCGACAAATTCTCAACCAAATTCCAGGTGCTTCTAACTTATTGGCTTTACAAGGTAAAGATGTTAGGGCTGTTGGCGTCACACCAAGAGAAATAGGAAAGGGTAATTTTGAATTAAAAATTACCCAGCCTGATCAACTAGTCATATTATAAACTTCATTTTTTTCATCTTTTTAACCATGATCGCATCCCGTAACTGTACTAGACACAGAGTATGCCTAGAGAGTTGCTTTGAAACAAGATACTCGCTGATGAATGCAGTGAGTCGAAAATAATTTAGGAGATATTTTTATGGCTTTAATGGTACCCGATACTATTCCATCAAAGGCGAGTCAAGGAGAGAAGCGATTATACAAAACTCTACAATATGAATTACCGGATGATTGCTATGTTTGGTATGAACCAATAGTGAAAGGACTTTACCCCGATTTTATTATTTTAGGACCAACATTAGGATTATTGATTTTGGAGGTGAAGGGTTGGGGATCTCATCAAATTGTGAGTGCCAACAGCCAGTTCTTTGAAATCAAAAATGGTGAAAAACTTACTGAGAAACAACAGTCCCCGTTACGCCAGGGTAAAGGCTACTTGGATGCAATCCTTGATAAGCTCAAGCAATACTCGGTTCTCACTCAGCCGGATGGTGACTACCAAGGTAAGTTGAGCTTTCCAGTAGGTGTTGGTGTTGTCATGTCGAACATGACAGTGACTCAGGCACAGAATGAAAATATTTATTCCCTTTTGGAACAGCCTCAAGTTGTCTACCGAGATGAGTTAATAGAATGGGATGGAATTGGCGAAAGGGAGTTAATGCGACGCTTGGAGAGCATGTTTACAACTCGCTTTAAGTTTTTAGCACTTACTGATGACCAAATTAGCACGATTCAAGGCATTTTATACCCAGAAAAGGCAATTAAAGAAACAAGAGCTACCTTTAAGAGTGTTCCGGGTGATGCTCAACCCGTTCCAGATAGCTCGATTATTTTGACTTTAGACATTGAGCAAGAACGTTTGGCAGCAGATATTCGAGATGGGCATCGCCTGTTTTATGGGGTGGCAGGTTCCGGCAAGACACTGATTTTGCTATCCCGTGCCAAGCTTTTGGCAAACCGCTTGGTAGGGCATCGCGTCTTGGTGCTATGCTTTAATATTACACTGGCAGCATATCTGCGCTCGCTAATTCACGACGAAAGCCACAACCCCCTCTACAACGAACGGATAGAGGTGATTCACTTCCACGGCTGGGCAAAGAAAATCCTCGGCAGACTTCCCAATCCCCAACAAGTCACGGAAGACTATGACGAGGTGTTGGGCGAAAAATTGCGAGAGGCGATCGCAAAGCTTCCTCTAGAACAAAAATGGGATGCAATTTTGGTAGATGAGGCGCACACCTTCTCTCCTAGCTGGTTTCAGTGTTGTGTCGCCGCACTCAAAGATCCTGAAAACGGTAATTTAATGATTGTTTCAGATGGTTCTCAAAAACTCTACAAGCGTCGTAAATTTACCTGGAAATCTGTAGGAATTAAAGTGCACGGCGGACAGCGTTCTAAGAAATTATCGCAAAACTACCGAAATACTCAAGAAATTTTATCTGCTGCGTGGAGTGTTCTGGTACCTGCAACTTCAAATGAAGTAGAGGAAGAAACAACCTTCCCAATTATCCAGCCAAAGATTGCTCTTTGTCACGGTCAACGTCCAGTTTTGCAAATCCAAGCCAATCGAGAATGTGAAGTTCAAGCAGTTGTAACTCAAGTTCAAAAGCTTCAGAACAGTGGTTATGAACCAAGAGATATCGCTATTTTGTATCGATACCTCACACGCTACGACACTCCATTATTTAACAAGCTGCAAAAACAACTTCAGGACTTAGGTTTGGGTTGTTACTGGGTAACAGAAAATAGGGACTCCTACGGCAATCATCGAGAAGGGGTACGGTTGATTACGGCTCATTCTTCTCTAGGATTGGAGTTTAAAGCAGTACTGATTCTTTGGGTACAGCAGTTTGGCGATCGCCACTCTCAAGAACCCGAAGCAGCAGTTCTCGCCAGAAGACTATTATACGTTGCGATGACTCGCGCTCAAGAACAACTCTATCTTTTTGGTTCTAGTGATACACCGATTCTGGATGAGTTAAGGCAGAGTCAGTGTTTTGAACTGGTGAACTGCCTGTGAAGTAACGAGGGAAATGCCTGCTAACACCCTACCATAAACGCCATATTTTCTCAGTGAAATTGCGTAATTCAAAGAATTGTTTATCCGAATTTTCAGTAATGTTACTAAGGACATTGTATTAATAAAAATTTAAGATATTTACATCAGGGTGTTTATACACGTTTTTCTTTAAACTATAAAAACGACACGTGGCGTTTAGGCGTCACGTTTTTTGCTATTGAATCTCGGTTGAAGCCGTTGATTCGGGAAGAGTAAGAAAGAAAGGTTTTTCTACAAATTTGCTTTGTTCGGTAAGGGGGGATAGGCGAATAAGGAGGAATTTCCGCTCTTGCTTGCCTTCCTCCTCTTTTTCTTAGAAAAGTTTACCTCTTAACAATTCCCCAGATCCAGGTCTATTCTCAATGATTCAGATCACTTAAGTGGTTGAGGTAGATCAATGCGATCGCGCTATTCATGGAGGATGATCTAATTGGAATAAGTTGTGCTTGTCTGTTGCTCGTACCAAAGCTTGAACTGCTCGTAACGGGTAATGGAGAAGAACTTATTACCCAATTCGCAATTCCCAATCTCAACGAAACAGCAAAAAAGCTGGAAACACTTTGTTAAGATTTGTGGACAAAATAGTCAATATAATATATGCGAGTGCATCTTAAATAAGAAACACCCCAGCGTGAACTGGGGCTTAGTACAGCGTTGCATTAATTCGTAGCGAATTTATCCATCATCTGTGCGAC
>CALMVQ010000183.1 GCA_937873135.1 uncultured Scytonema sp.
AAGCATAGCTTTGGCGGGGTGGGTTTCTTCCGATATTAAGGTTACGCTACCGGACATGATATCATTGGTGAAAAACGAGATCCCCGACAACTTTTACGAAGTCGAGGATCTCAGACTTCGTTGCGTTTCTTTAGCATCATTTGGTCAAGAAATAGTAAAATTAGAATTGCAACACCCACGCTCAGCACTAAATACAACCAGTAGCTATGCGCTAGCCATAAGGATTGATCCAAAGACCATCCTCCTAAAGGTGGTCCGATAAAATAGCCGATCGCCCAGCACAGGGAGTTGATGGACAAGTAAATTCCCCGTAGGGAAGCGGGTGCTAAGTCTACGACAAGAGACGAGGCGGCAGGATTGTACGTGACACTGGCAATAGCTAAAACCAAGAGTGCCAAAACTGCCCACGTTAGATGACCAAAGTGAGCAACTCCAGTAAACCAAACTAAAGCAAATCCTCCTGCCCACAAACTGGCTGACAGCATTAACGCCTGGGTACGTCGGAAACGATTAAGAACACGCGCAACTGGTAACTGACAAACTGCTGTTAGGACTATATACCAAGTAAACAAAGCGCTAATTGTCGGGGGCGAAAATCCTTGATGAGTTCCTCGGACAAAATTGCTGAAGTACAAGGGCATGGTACTTTGGATTTGAGCAACGTAAATCGTAAACAGGATATTGACCAAAACGTAAACCTGTAAGCGGCGATCGCGCAGTGCCGCAGCCCACCCCTGGAACACTTGGCGGTGTTCTCCTGCAAATTCATTGGTTTCAGTAATGCGGGCGTAGATCACCCCACTGAAGATGAGAAACGAAATTGCATCAATCACAAAGAGCGATCGATTTGCCCCTGTACTAGCAATCAACATACCGCCAAAAATTACGCCCAATCCTAAACCGAGATTATCTGCCAGTCGCGTCAAGGCATACGCTTCGTTCAGTTGTTGAGGCGGCGTCACGTCAGCAACGACAGCTTCCGTGGCGGGCCAGTATAAACCAGTCCCCAACCCCATAAGTAAATTACCGACAACAAATATAGGAAAGTTGGAGGTGAGAGCGAGAACAAGAGAAGCTAAGGCAGAGATAATGGCAGAAAGCAATAGCGTTCGTCTGCGTCCCCAAAACTGGGAATCCGCCATCGTTCCCCCCATAATCCTGCCAATCACCCCCGAAATAGAAGCACTGCCCAAGCCAATCCCCACAGAAGTTGCTGACAGACCAACTTGATTGACAAAGAAAATTGGTGCATAAAATAAAGTGAAGCCGCTACCAATCTCCGACAACAAGCGACCGAAAGCTAAAATCCAGACTTGGTCATTTAGTGGCGGTAGCCACGATAATTTCTTCATTTACCTGCACCGTATTTCAACTTTATAAAGATTTTTCTTGATAAAATCAAGAGACAAGAACCTACTTGACTTTATAAAGTGTTTTCTTTATTTTGTACTGAGACATAATGATTGCTCAACCCCAACATCAACTAATGGCTCCCCAAGAGTATCTAGAATGGGAGGAACAACAACTCGTTAAATACGAATATATTAACGGAGAAGTCTTTGCAATGACAGGGGGAACTATCCCTCACAACGATATCGCCCTTAACCTTGCATCCGCTCTCAAAAATCACCTCCGAGGTAAGGGATGTAAAGTTCAGATGGCAGATGCCAAAGTGGGAATTTCGCCTCAGGGACCTTTTCATTATCCAGATGTGATGGTTAGTTGCGATCCGCGAGACCAAAGAATGCGTAAAGTTATCTATCATCCCTGTTTAATTGTAGAAGTTTTATCTCCAAGTACAGAGGCGTTCGACCGTGGTAAGAAATTTAGACATTACCGTCGGATCGATACCTTAAAAGAATATATTCTCATTGATGCTGACAAAATTAATGTGGAATGTTATCGCCTCAATGAGAACGGAAAATGGGAACTCACTTCTTATTCACTTGAAGAAACAACAGAACACCAAACAGAAATAGAGGTTCACCTAACCAGTATTGATTTTTGTTGCCCTATTTCTTTGCTGTATGAAGATGTTGTTTTTCCTGAAGATAATTTAGAAGAGATTCCTAACGACTAGCTTTGTTCATAAACTTATAGCAATCCCCCGCTTCCAAGCGTGAAAACTGAAGACACAGATCCTCAACGCGGATTTATTTATTTACAGATTTGCCGAGGGTTGTCGATCGCATCAAACGTGCCACCAAATAAGCGTTCGTGAATCATGTCACTGCCCAGAAAGTCGTGTGGAAAGCCGAGTTCAATCTGACTCACTTCATCTAAACGCTGTAATTGTGCTGCTGTTAATGTGACTTTGAGGCAATCTAAATTATCTTTGACTTGCGATACCTTACGGGCACCAATAATCGGAATAACAACACCTTGTTGCGAACACAGCCAAGCCAAGGCAACTTGTGAGGGAGTGCAGCCGATTTCTTTTGCTACTTGACTGACGACTTCGGCAATTTTCAAATTTCGTTCTGGAATGTCTAAGCCGCGAGAATTTGCCGATTGTCCTTCACTTTGATTATACTTGCCTGTTAAAACTCCACCTCCTAAAGGTGACCACGGAGTGACTGCTAAATCAAATGCTTTTGCCATTGGCAGCAGATCGCGTTCCGGAGTGCGTTGAACCAAACTATACTCTATTTGCAGTGCGACAAATGGCGTCCAGCCATAACACCGAGCCAATGTGTTCGCTTCCGAAACAATCCAAGCAGGTGTATCGGAAATTCCGATGTATAAAACGTTGCCTTGACGCACCATATCATCTAGCGATCGCATCACTTCTTCAATAGGAGTCATGAAATCCCAAGCGTGTAGCCAGAATAAATCGATGTAATCCGTTCCCAATCTCTTCAGGCTGCCTTCAAGTGATTGCATCATGTTCTTGCGATGATTGCCACTGCCGTTGGGATTCCCAGCATGATTGTTCATCTCTAAGGGAAACGAGTATTTTGTTGCCACGACAAAGCGTTCGCGATCCGAAGCAATGAACTCACCAACTGTTTTCTCGCTCGTACCATCAGTGTAGCCGTTTGCCGTGTCAATAAAGTTACCACCAGCTTCCACAAAAGTATCAAATATCTGACGGCTTTCATCTTTAGAGGCACCCCAACCCCATTCTTCTCCAAACGTCATCGTGCCCAGACACAATTCAGAGACTCGGAGTCCACTTTTTCCTAATAGTTTATAGCGCATGATTGTTCTCTATTGCTGTTAATGACGTTTTTTTTAAAGCAAGTAGGTGATCGCTCTTGCAAGTCTGTTTGAGAAGGGAAATCCACTTTCGATAAAGTGTCTGCGGCATGTTGAGCGTCAGAGAAGTTCGTTGCTTCAACAATGCGATCGCCCTCGAGCCGAAACGGCAAATTTACTTGTACCTGCCTACTTACCTACTTAAGTTAAGCAAACAATCTTAAGTTAAGCAAACAATTCGTCTACTGCAATAGTAAAACCGAGCAGTACCTGCAAATAACATTTCGTTTCATAGTCCAGTTTCTGTGATATCTGATAAACAGGTAGGTTGAATTAAACTGAGCGATGGTCATACTAGAATTCGTCTCTCTGTATTTATCCTCTGTTCGTTTAATTCAGCTTAATTACATCAAACCATAGTGATTACTGAGATAAAGACAGTGATATTTTTAGCAATAAAGAATTGCCAATGAATTATTACTGACTTACGAAATTTATGGGAAAGGGAATTAAATTGGGAGCTTTCGTCTGAAGGATGGCAGTAAAAATTTATACTTTTTCATGGAAAAGCCTCAGCCCGTCCTTGATATTTTCAAACATTTTATAGTAAGTTTCTTCCATACCGAGAGATTTGTACGTCTGCTGAGCTGTTGTGTTCTCCCGCTCAACATATAATCTGAATCCACAAACTTTAGGATTTGCCAGCGCGAGGGTTTGAACGTGCTGATAGAGACGTTTAAAAATACCTTGTCTGCGGCAATCTGAACGGACGTAAACACTCTGAATCCACCAAAACATTCCGTTTCGCCAATCACTCCATTCAGTCGTGATCATCAGAGTTCCAATAATCTCACTATTTCGCTCCGCTACGATATAGAATCCAAGATTAGAGTCTTCGAGTAAAGTTTTGATCCCTGAGGAAATGACATCGGGAATTAGCTCTTTATCCTCAGTCTCACGAGCAAGAGCACAATTGAATTCCACAAGAACCGCAACATCAAGCTTATCAGCCCTCCGAATGACAACTTCCTGGGACATTGAATTCGCCTCCTACCGAGTTTTGGTTGAGAATTGTATATTTTGCCATCAGCATAACGCAGTTTCCGCCTCAACTCTGGGAATCAAACCCAGGCGCTGGCTCCTCTTGGAAAGGAAATCAAATAGGACTGCTATATATGTTAGGTTAATATTGATATCCAAAGACATCTCCAGTGCAGGAGGTAGGGGCAAACGGCCGTTCTCCCCTACCAAGGATTTTCACTCTTGTGTCTAATGTACTTGAGTTTTATAACTGTTGCTCAGTCAGCGAAACCCAACAGCCGCGATATTACGGTGATTTTGAAGCGGCTCGTTGCTCTTTAAGAAGAGGATGAGACTGATGAGTATGGGATTTTACAACCAAGTCAATACGCCTTTAAGTTGGCGATGCGAATGGTTGTAGATGCCTATGAAGCAATAGGCGATCGCTTTCCGAGAGCATTGACTTCGACGGATGGGCTTGGCAGCATTCGACGCATACCCGAAGTATGTTCCATGAAGAGCGATGTTTGAGACAAGCCGAAAGGAAGTATTTAGTGTTTTGGGCAGTAGACAATATTTCCATAATCGCCGATAGCTATGACCTCATCAGTTTCACTCCAATTGTTGAATTATCTTGATGAAATAGCAAAAACTCCCAATCAATCGTTCATGCTACCACGTTAATATAGGATTTCTACATACCCTTCTGTTCCATTCACCCGTATTCTCTGCCCATCTTTTATCCGTTTGGTAGCATTTTCCACTCCAACGACTGCTGGTAAGCCATATTCACGTGCGATAACTGCTCCATGGGTCATCAGTCCACCAACTTCTGTAACTAAACCTTTTATGGATACAAACAATGGTGTCCAGCTAGGGTCAGTAAAAGAGGTAACTAAAATATTTCCATCTTCCAGGTCAGCATCTTCCATGTTTAAGATAACACGTGCTCGTCCCTCTATAACTCCGGAAGAAACAGCTAGACCTACAATAGCTGTTTCTGGGAGATTTTCTCGTTTGTACTCACCTGCAATGATTTCACCATCAGACGTGATAACACGTGGCGGAGTTAGTTTTTCATATAATTTGTACTCGTCTTTTCGCTTGCGGATGATCTGGTAGTCCAGTTTATTTGTGCGCACGACTTCGTGAAGTTCTTCAAAACTGAGATAGTATATATCTTCTTTTTCATGAACAACGTTGGCTTGTACAAGTTGTTCGGCTTCTTTTAACAAAGCCTGCTTATAAACGAAGTAGCGATTAACTATGCCGTATTTTGGATATTCACGATAACCGATGAAATTCCGGTAATGACCGATCATTCGTTTTGTCTCTTTGGCTTTTTGTTCACCATCTGGTAATTGCTTCAATCGATGTAATAACTCTTGTTCTTTTTTCAAAGCTTCCTGTAGCCCTTGCTCAAATTTCCGATTGCTGGCATTAGGCTCAAGATTTTTGATGTTACTGAGAATCATAGGGACAAGTGTAGTTGGTTTTTCGCTCCAACGAGTTTTCGTAATATCGATTTCCCCGGCACATCGCATTCCGTATTTGTTGAGATAAGCACAGATAGCGTCCTGGGTTTTCTGTCCACCATCAAGCTTAACCAGTTCATCCAAAAAGTTATCATCTTTTACATGTTGTAAATACTCAATTACTTCTGGATAAGGACGAATCACATCTGCGACATCCAATAACTCCAAGCCCATTTCCGAAGTAATGTTGTTGGGTACAGATTGAGAAAGCGTGTCTGCTACGTTTTTTTCACTTAACCACTCCTTCATTTTTTCATTGATCCATGATGAAGCATTCATAGCAGTCATAATCACACCAAAACTTTGTGGAGCGGATAAACTCTTCTTTAATTTCTGGGTGTCTTCCAGAATAAAATCAATTAGCTCCGATCCTGATTTCGTTTGGATGTTATGTTTTAACTCGTCTATCGATGTTTGACTACTCTTAATCAAATCAGAAACGATTGTCGGATCGTATTCGATTTGTGTTTGAAAATCCGCAGGCGACATACCTTTATTGCTTTTGCCGGGACTCAGTTCTTTTTGATCATTTGGTAACGATTTTATAAAATCTCCTCGCTCTATAATGGTCATAAGTGCGTCTTTTATCAGCGGCTCGGATTTTCCTAAGACATCTACTATAATTTCTCTTCTAACAGGTGAAGCCAGATCATGTGTGATATCAACAAACAACCTTCCACCAGCTTTATACATGGGTCGAGCAGCTGTTAACTGGAAAAAAGACAATCCCAGTGGTTTCATGGGATCGGTCATCATTTGTTGATGACCGACAGATACATAAACGTGATTTTCTTCATCATTCACTTCAGGGATCGGGTATAAAGTAGTGATTGGCCGGCTCTGGACTATATAAAATGTGTAATCAACCAAACACCATTCGATATCCTGGGGGCGGCCGAAATGTTCTTCGATCTTTCTGCCCATGCGCTCAAGCTGTAAAATTTGCTCATCCGTCAGCGCTTGTCTATTCTGCCTCTCAGGCTCGATCTCCTGTTCTTTCGTACCGCCATCTTTTAAGGCATAAATAGCCAGTGTCTTGGTGAATATCTTCTTTTCGATAACCTTGCCGTTACGCACTTTATAGATATCAGCATTCACCAGGCCGGAAACTAAGGCTTCTCCAAGTCCGAAACTGGCATCAATGGATAACACTTTCCTATTAGAAGTGACGGGATCGGCAGTAAACAAAATTCCTGCCGCCTGCGGGAAGACCATCTTCTGAACAACCACAGACAGGTGGACTTTACGGTGGTCGAAGCCGTTTTGAAGGCGGTAAATTACTGCCCTCTCGGTAAATAGCGATGCCCAGCACTTGCTGATATGCTTTAGAACTGCCTCCAATCCGATAATGTTCAAATACGTATCCTGCTGGCCTGCAAAAGAGGCTGTCGGTAAATCCTCAGCAGTTGCGCTGGATCGTACTGCATAGGCATTTTTTTCATCAAGCCTGGAGAGGAGGCGAGTAATCTCTTCATTAATGTCTTGAGGAATGGCTATCCCTTCGATGACCCTGCGAATCTCACCGCTAAGTTCACCGATTTTATCTCGGTCTTCCACCTTTAGAAGCGATAACCGATCAAGTAATTCGTTAATCGACGACGTTTCCCCAATGATTCTTTTAAAAGCTTCAGTAGAAATACAAAAACCATCCGGTACGTGGATTCCTTCAATCTTGGAAAGTTCCCCCAGGTTTGCGCCTTTACCCCCAACAACCGTGATTTTTGTTTGATCAATATCTTGAAAACAAAGCACAAATGAACTCATCAGTTTCCCTCCTTTGGCAATCTGACTTTTTCCGTTATCTTTTTGGCGCAGCGATGTCTGACGACAAGCCGCTCCGCGTCTACGCGAACTCAGCCCCTATCCCAAAGTCCTATTCTCTCGTGATTCATTGTCATTAAATCTAACTTGTTGATCATCATGGAGGAGGTCTGAAACCCTTGCTATTTCGACGGTTCACGACTTAACGGGAAAAGTCAGGTGATTAAGACGTTGCTGGTTAAGTATCTCGAAGAATACTGGCTCTAGTAAATCGGTATAAAAGTCAGTGTCCTCTTGCTCAGAACGCTTGGGATACCATTTTTTCAGGAAATCGCGATCACCTCCCAAAAACCCCTTCTTATGCAAAAAGTAGAGGAACATAATGCGTCCTAGGAGACCTTGAGAGAAGGAGTGCAGACGCATTTTGTCCTCAAAGTATGGGTGAGGGTTTGCAATACGGTTCGGATAAGAAGTTTGCTCATGAAGGCTTGCAGTTCTTGGCAGAGGAGCTGAGGAGAAAAGAGTTAACGCCTATTGATTCTTCTTCTCCCCTGCCAAGAACTGCTCACAAGGGTAGGTTTTTTACCTGTACATCTAGAATGAGGTAAGACTGGGTAGACATGGAGGGAAAGTGGACTTGGAAGAAGATGAAAATGTATGTATATATACTGACTTTTAATCGCTTTGAGGTAAAAAACGTTTTAATTAATTGTAAAAACGAGACAACTTAATTGTACTATAATTGTATTTTTTTATAAGACATTTTTGGTAATCTTCTAGCGGGAAGGGAGTAAGAAGACAATTTTGGACATGCTAAAAAACGTTTTCTCACTCGGGGAGACGCTACGCGAACGAGCGTCAGGGCAAGCCTGTGGCATCGCTTTGAGCCTTGCGAAACAAACCAAACGAGAAACTCTGGTTATTTTTTCATACACAAATCAAGGTTTTTGTCAAGACTAATTTAGATACGCTACCCTGTTTTAAAATCCTTGCCTTTATGTTTGTTTCCCCTTAATTAGATGTCTCAGGCTTTTGGAGTTCAGCCAGCTCTTGTTCCAGTGTTTCTTCCAGCGCCTTGATCACCGCGCAAGGATCGGCAGCTTGCTGCATGACCTCAGCCTCGGGGTCGTAACGATCTTTTACATTAGGAAGGTCTCTACGCAGTTCCTCCATTAAGGCAATAAGCTTGGCGATTTTTTGCTCTGATAGCAGGTGCAATTGCAGGCTCAGTTGTGCCCGTTCCTCTGCCATCTTTTCTTGCCGATTCTGTGTAATTAGGACCCCAATTGTCATCAGCAAAGAGGCGAAGCCGAGCAAAAAGTCCATCCAAGTAAATGGTGGTGGGTCAAACTGGGGGACGTTGAAGTGAGGGGGAAAGGAATTAATGATCAGCCAAAGACCTACCAGGAGTAGAACACTATACAGGAAGAGCGGACGACTAAAAAAAGCGGTTACCGCTTCTACAACTCGTCGATGTCTGGGGACATTTTTTTCGTTACGTGTATGCAAATTTATAATTGTCTCAATATTTTGACTGATATGTTCTGGTAGTGGGGCAGTAGGCAGAAGAGTTTTAATGTTGGGGCGTGCTACATTAACTTCTGACGGTTGGTTTTCTGGCTCAGGGTAGGTGCTGATTTTCATTAGCTCTAAGATAACGATTGCCTGCTCAATGGTAAGATCCACCAGTTCTTCTTTAGACAACTGACGGAGAATTTCCCGATCTGGGCCTTGAGGCAGGTTTTTACTCACGAGTACGCTCCTCTATATATTACATTTTATTTTCTCTTAATCGAGCGCTGACTTCAAAACCCTTACTTTTTGGTTAATCAACACCAGACTTGGTGATGATCCCCTCTCCGAGAGCGATCGCGGTAAAGTAACCGAAGCTTCAGAAACAACAAGTACCCGTGATGAAATCATTGTTGATTATATCTAATCTAGTAGTTTAATTTTTACTTTTATGCTTTTCGAGCCGCCACAATCATGAAAAGTCTTCGATACATGGGGAACCAGTAGCGCTACCTTGGAATTAAAAATTAAAAAAGCTTGACTTGTAGGCAATATTCCCCTTCTTGAGTGTGAGATTACCTATTTTTTTTACCTTTTTTCTCTACGTCCAAAGCAAGGGTAGTCGCGGGACTGCCGTTTCATCTTAGCTTCACAAAAACGGACTTCCGTCTTCGTGAAGCTCGCTCGCTCTTGTAAGCTTCCCCCGGCAGACTTCACCTCCGATAAAGGCGGTTGATCTGTTGTGTTGTTGCGATTGTTGCACTCGTGAGCCTACTGTGAAGATTCTGTCCCGCAGACTTTGCCTCAAAATCCTCCAGTGAGATTCGTTTGAGCGTGAGAGATACGCGTTAATGGAAATCCCTTTTTGGCTCTTACTCTCCCAATCCTTGCCTACAGCGTACTCCTTGGAACCCCCCCTCTCGAAGAGGAGCCTGGCAGATCTGCTTGGGTATGCCGCCCTTGGCTTGGTGGTTTACTTCATGATTCGGGAGTAAACAGCGGTCACAATAATGCGAGCGGTAGTTCCTATATAGTACAAATTCCTGAATTCATTCGTAGAACAAATCTAAAATTTAAAATCGAGAATCCTCAGTCCTCCGGATCTATACTGTATGTTCAATCTATGGCTCTAGAATCGAAATGACTTAACGTCAAGTATTATTAAGGTAGATTGGAAACCTTGGGTTGATTTAGGTATGTATAAACTAGTCTAGACACTTGATTAATAAAATCCCTTGCTCTTAAATCATCAAAAGGTCTTCTGACGAAAATCCCTGCTAAGTAACGCCGACCTGCTGGCAACTCAATAATACCTGCATCGCCAAGAATAACTCCAAGAGTTCCTGTTTTGTGAGCAAATACCGCATCTTTACCAAGACCTGCTTGTAGCAACTTTTTGTTTTCTACACGACGCATGATATCCAAAACTCTAGAGTGGCTTGTACTACTCAGTAACTTATTATTAGCAATTAACACAGACAATCTTACCAAATCTTTAGCACTGGTCGTATTCGTTCCCTTAAAGTCACCCAAGAGATGGCGAATGACGGTGTTTTGTAGACCCCAAGTGCGAAACCGCTGATTTAGCTTAGCTTTTCCACCTAAACGGTCAATAATCATATTCGTAGCGGTATTATCGCTAATTGTAATCATCTTATTGGCAGTTTCTAAAACACTCAGTCGGGTTCCTACAGGTTTGAATTGCAAATCTCCCGAACCTTCAGCTTCTGCTTTCAAATCACTCCGCAACACTAAAGTTTCATTCAGATTGACTTTACCAGCATCTACATCCTGAAACAAAGCAACTATAATGGGGAATTTAATCGTGCTAGCAGCAGAAAAGACCTTTTCCCCATAAATGTCCAAATAGTTGCCTGTCTGCAAATCTAAGAAGAACATTCCCGGAGAGAGAAAGCTGTAGCGAGCCATCAAGGTTTTCACTTGAGAACTGAGCTGCAACATTTCCTTGCCTAAAGAGACAATTCCAGCAAAGGTTGAAAACTCGCTAATTTCAACGGGAGTCTGCTGTTCATCTAACTGAGTGTTAGAGCTTACCACTGGTATTTCGTTAGCAGGTATCCTGTCAATTGATGAGAATTTCACAACCCAATGGGAGGAGGAATCTCCTTTAAATATTAAATTTTTTGAGGAAAGAGTGTAACCGGGTGCTAATTCAACAACCAATCTAGTGGTCTTGTCGTCAACCTTTCCTACCCGAATTTCTCTCACTGCTGAGCCAAAACTTTCATGGGTTGTATTCTCAGACAGATTATTAGTTCCTGGCAAGTCAATGACAAGCCTAGTTGGATTGTTAATCAGAAAAGCTTTTGGTTGGACTCCAGAATCGGTTGTTAAATCTAGCTGATTTTGAGCGGGATCAAAATGCCAAGATTCTAGGTTAGCAGCTTTTACTGGAGAAGACAGCAGCATAATACTGATAACGCTAAGTAAGAATAAGCGTAATCTCATCCGTGTTATTTTTAAGAAACAGTGTAATTTCCATGCACAATTTTTCCCGGTTTTTTGAGTATTATCCGGAAGAAAATCAGATTTGTCCCATTCCCAATAGTCAATTCCCAACATCTTTGGTTACAAGGATTTCATCTTGATTTCATTTCTGCATGTAAAACTGAGTAGTAAGCATAAAATTGTATAAATACATGATTTAGATTTAGCGATGTAATGACAAGAATTTAAGTTCCCCAGAACGCTATAAATTTATGAAATTTGACAATTAGTGTAGCGATCGCACTGCGAGTGCTGGGCTATCCCTTACGCTTTCATGCAAAAAAAGAGCGTAAATTACTCAAAGTCGTGACCCTTTAACTTGCTGGATTCAACAGAAAATCAATGATACTTATGCAACTTCTAAACTTGAGAAACAGCTTATTGACATTTACTTTGGTGGCGATCGCCTCACTTTCATCTGGTATGCTAACAGCTTGTTCAACGGCTTCCCAAAACGAAACACAAGCCCAAAATACGACTGCTGTCAACACCAGTGACAATAAACAGATGAACCACGAAAGTGGCATGAATCACAGTATGGCAATGAATTTAGGTCCAGCCGATGCTAACTACGATTTGCGGTTTATTGATGCGATGACTCCGCACCATCAAGGTGCTGTGGATATGGCTAAAGTTGCCTTACAGAAATCTCAACACCCACAGATTAAAAAGCTAGCAAATGACATTATCAAAGAGCAAAATAAAGAAATTGCTCAATTGAAACAGTGGCGACAAGCTTGGTATCCCAAAGCCGGAGATAAGCCAATGGCTTATGATGCTCAAATGGGTCATATGATGGAGATGTCATCTGACCAAAAGAAAGGCATGATGATGAGCATGGATTTAGGTGCAGCCGATGCCGATTTCGATCTGCGTTTTATCAATGCTATGATGCCCCATCATGAAGGGGCTGTAACAATGGCTCAAGATGCTTTAAGTAAGTCTAATCGTTCCGATATCAAAAAATTGGCTCAAAGTATTATCACTTCTCAACAGGCAGAAATTCAGCAAATGAAGCAATGGCGGCAAGATTGGTATAAGAAATAATACTAGTTTGAAAAAAGAATGCGACAGCTACCTCTGTAGGAGTGAGCACATGTACGGCGTTCTGTGCATTTTTACGGCTGTTCGCCTTGACGCAGGCATTGCACTTAAATCGGTGCAATGCTCAAAGATGTCTGCACATATTCTAAGGATGTTTGCTATAATCTGTTCCATTCGATGCCAAAATATAAAACCGCCAAGACGCCAAGAACGCCAAGTTTGAAGATCAAGAAGATAGGTA
>CALMVQ010000184.1 GCA_937873135.1 uncultured Scytonema sp.
GAATCAAACTCAAGCGTCTTTACCCATCAATTCAGTCTTGACAGCCTACTAGGGTTGCATGGTCAGGTGCAGGAATTGATCTTAAAACTAGTACTCCTACGCAAATACAAATTCGAGACGCTGTCAAGAAGATCCTGACATCACCAACTTACAAACAAAATGCTCAACGATTTCAGGAAGAAATCAGTTCCCTTGACTCTCTGACTTTAGCGACAACGCTGTTGGAAAAGCTAGCAGTTACAAAGCAACCTGTTTTGAAAAAAGGGAATCGGCTCCTTTAGGCGGGTTTAATCTACATAACATTTAGTCAATTTTGTCTAAATTTGGACAAAAATAAAAGTAGAGACGCAAAACTTCGTGTCTCTACTTTCTATCATGCAAAATATTTTGAACTGGCGTGGGTTGGGAGTATCTACAGGATGCTGATATTACCAACCGAAAAGTACTGATGCGAAACGACTGAAAGCGATCGCCCATATCGAGCCTGTCACTCCAATAGCAAGTAACACGTAAGTGAAAAATTTCCCAAGTTCAGGATCAATTCCAAGTGCCTTGTCTTCTTGACCTGCGGTGAAAAATAAAGACCATGCTTGATTTACAGTAATTGGCTTAAAATTGTTGAAATCTGGTCTAAATACAACAGGTCCAACCAGGTTTTTTTGAGGGTAATCAAAGTCAGTTCTCATAATCATTTCTCCAATTTCAATAATTCTTTAAGGATTAGGCAGTATGTTCAAAGGTTTACACAGTTTCCAGCCTGAATGTGTGTAGCTTTTAGCTGGCGGTACTTGCTCAAAATTACCTCTTACCTAAGAATCAACTGCCAAGTGTAGAAAACTTACATGATAAGGATTCTACCGCATACAACATTACAGGTTGGTCAGCCATCCAATCAAACCTTGTCCGGTGATGGCTTCAACTGCAATCAGTGCAACAAAACCAATCATAGCCAAACGCCCATTGAGTCTCTCAGCATATGGGGTAAAGCCAATTTGTGGTGCCTGTTCCACGTACATTTTAGGTTCAATTGCGTAGTTGTTGAGGCGGTTTCCTTCTTCTATTACATAGCTACGTGTTGTCATCGTTTTTTCCTTTATCTTGTTGTTATCTGTAAACTAATGTAACTTATTGTAAATATTTTTTTCAAGTACTTGACACAAGATTTTTGGTAGTATTAACCGTATTATAAGTTCGGTATACCGTACTAAAGAATGAAAATGATGGGGATAAAATGTCTCCTGTCTCCCTTCAATACGGTTCACATGCCTATTTCCTCAAGTCTTGTGATTCTCCTACAGCACAGACTATTTTATTTCCCGTGTTCATCGGCTGAGGACTCAAATCCCTGGCTGACAAAGAAAAGCAGAGGACAGAACGAAAGAAGTATTTTCTTCGTAAACATTTTTTTCGGTTGCACCCCATACAGCCTGATCGATTATGCATTGCAAGTGTTGTCCAATGAGCATTGACTCTCTCGCGCCTACATCCATTCTCTAGACTTCAGTCTCAAGGTATAGATCAATGTGGCTGGACTTCACTACGATCCTTAGTGTTTTGAGCTACAGAAATGAGTTGGAGGCGGCAATGAGAGCAACAGTTTATCACGGTCCTGGCGATGTGCGAGTTGATAACGTTCCTGACCCAAAAATTCAGCAACCGACTGATGCAATTGTGAGAATTACCCATGCCTGTATCTGCGGTTCAGATCTATGGTTTTATCGTGGACTAGATGACTGGAAGTCGGGTTGGCGCACGGGACATGAGTGGATGGGCATTGTTGAGGAAGTCGGTTCCGAAGTCCGTAATATGAAAAAAGGCGATCGCGTCCTCGCTCCCTTTGCGTTTTCTGACGGTATGTGTGAATTCTGCGGTCAAGGATTGCAGACATCCTGCGTCCAAGGTGGCTTCTGGGGTGGAGTTAACGATGGCGGACAAGCAGAAGCAGTACGCGCACCACTGGCTGACGGCACCCTAGTTGTTGTCCCTCCTGTAGTTGAAGGCGACAATGCCATGTTGAAAGCAATTTTGCCCGTGACTGATGTCATGTCAACAGGCCATCATGCTGCAGTGTCTGCCGGAGTGCAGCCAGGAAGTATAGCCGCAGTGATTGGCGATGGCGCTGTTGGGCTGTGTGGCGTACTGGCAGCAAAGCGGTTGGGAGCCGAGCGGATTATCATTGTTGGTCGTCACGAGAATCGGTTGGAGATTGCGCGGCACTTCGGAGCTACCGATGTGGTGACAAGTAAAGATGAGCAGGCGGTGGGCGAAGTCATGGAAATGACAAAGGGCGGTGCGCCATCGGTACTCGAATGCGTCGGGACGGAATCATCTTTGGGCACAGCAATCTCAATTGCGCGTCCTGGCGGTACGATCGGCTATGTGGGAGTTCCCCATGGTAGCGAGACAATCAACCTGTCGCAGATGTTTTTCTCTAACGTGGCATTACGCGGAGGGGTTGCCCCTGCCCGTCATTACATTCCGGAACTGCTTGCCGATGTCGTTGCTGGTAAGCTTGATCCTTCCCCAGTCTTGGATCACACCGTTAACCTTGACGGCGTTCCCTCTGGCTACGCAGCGATGGACAACAGAGAAGCAATCAAGGTGATGGTGCAACTTTAACTATTCAGCTATACTGCTACGCTGAGGGCAGAAGGCAGAAGCAAGACGTATTTTTTTATACATAATTAACGCCTCTATTTTCTGCCTTACCTAAATCGCTTACCTACGAAGACCAAACAGGAGGTTTATTGTCAAAAATTGCGTAGCTGTCAAGACATTAATTATATTTTATGATACATATGTGAACTACCCACACTAATCTGGAGTACCAGATATAGTGTGGGCTTCTGGACTCA
>CALMVQ010000185.1 GCA_937873135.1 uncultured Scytonema sp.
TTGCTCTCGCTACAGTCAAGTGCGGTAGAAGACAGTTCGGAATTTGTCGGTTCGTTAGAAGCCCTAGAGAGAGTTGACCTGAAACCGGAGATCGAGGGTCGGATTATGAATATGTCCGTTGTCAATGGAGCGATTGTCAAAAAGGGGACAATGATCGCTCAACTCCGGCCGGATCAACCACAAGCTCAATACAAGAGTGCTCTAGCCAAAGCTAACTCCGCTCGAAGTGCCCGCGCAACAGCCGCCGCAAGGCTTCGAGCAGCAGTTGCAGATCGGGTGAGGGCTTTCTCGGATGTGAAACTTCAAGAGGTACAGTACAAGCGAGCCGAACAACTTGTTAATGAAGGGGTTCAAGCCAGACAGCAATTGGACATTTCCCGAAACACCAAAGATACAGCAATTGCAGCCCTCCGGTCTGCGACTGAACAGGTAGGAGCCGCCAAAGCGACTTTACAACAGACAAACTCTGACCTCAATCAAGCTACTGCAGATGCTGCCTCAGCAAATGTTCCTCTCCACTACAAACAAGTGCGTTCACCGATCACTGGTATGGTTGGCGACTTCAATGTTAAGATCGGCGACTACGCCACTACCAGTCAAACCATAACCACCATTACCCGCAACGACTTTCTAGACTTGCGGATATCGGTGCCCACAAACCACTCAGCGCAACTGAAAGTGGGGCTACCAGTAGAGCTTGTTGACCCCAATACACGCAAGATCTTAACTACAGGAGAAATTTACTTTATCTCTCCTCAGGTAGACGCGACCAACCAAGCGATCTTAACCAAAGCACGCTTTCCCAACCGAGACGGTAGCTTGCGAGATCGCGCCTTTGTCAAAGCCAGAGTGATTTGGAGCAAAGGTGAAGGGATTTTGATTCCTACTTCAGCCGTCTCTACCATCGGCGCACAAAACTTTGTCTTTGTCGCCCAAAGAGGAGAAAAACCAGTTGTGCGGCAAAGACCTGTGGAACTAGGAAATATTCAAGGTCAAAGTTACAAGGTCATTAATGGTATTAAACCGGGAGAAGAGATTGCGGTCACGCAAATCTTGAACCTTAAAGATAATACTGCCATTAAGCCTATTACCAATTAGCGATTAGCTTTTAGCTTTTAGCAATGACCTTAAAAATCAACAGGATTTCCATAGAGTATGCTGCTGAGTATTGCTGACATCTTCATCAAACGACCAGTCTTAACGACAGTTTGTACGGTACTGATTCTTGTGATTGGAGGGATTACGACTCCGCTCCTCCCCTTAGATAAGCTACCGGAATTGGCTCTCAAGCAGGTAACAGTCACTGCTAACTATCTCGGCACTGACGCGAAAACCGCCGAAGAAAATGTCACCACCGTACTGGAGAGGCAAATCAACGGTACTGAGCGGGTGGTGTACATGTCTTCCCAGACGACGAATAATGGTGACGCCACAATTAACGTCTCCTTTCCGACGAACATGGATCGAAATACTGCCCAAGTTCTGGTCCAAAATAACGTAGCGGTTGCTCAATCCGACCTCCCACAGGCAGTCACCCAAACTGGTGTGATCACCCAAAAACAATCTCCAACGATTACTTTAGCTTACGCATTCTATTCCGAAAAAGATAAAAACGGGAAATTCATATACGATAACGTATTTATTAGCAACTACGTTGACAGGCAAGTCCTTGATGAAATCAAAAGGATTGAGGGAGTCGGTAACGCTAGAATTGTTGGGGAACGGAAATATGCTATGCGCCTCTGGCTAGATCCTGATGCTCTTGCCGCCAGAAATTTAACAGCACAGGATGTGATTAATGCCATCTCGGAACAAAATATCCAGGTAGGAGCCGGCAGAATTGGTCAGCAGCCAACTTCAGCCGCGCAGCAGTATGAAATTGCTTTGCGAGCAGTCGGTCGGTTCACGACTCCGGGGGAAGCTGAGGACATTGTGGTGAAAGTCGGCGAGGGTGGTACGCTGATCCGGTTGAAAGATGTTGGTCGGGCAGAAGTAGGAGCGGAAAACTACAGCGCAACGAATCTGTTTGATAACTCAGCCTCAGTCATTCTTTTAGCTTACCAACTTCCCGGTAGCAATGCTTGGAATACAGCTAATTTAATGAAAGCTAAAATGGCTGAACTCACACCAAGTTTTCCGCCAGGATTGAAAGCGACGGTTGCTTTAGACAACACGTTGTTTGTCGCCGCGTCCCTCGACGAAGCTTTTAAAACCCTGACCGAGGCGATCGCACTGGTAATCTTAGTTATATTCATCTTCTTACAGGACTGGCGCACCACGATCATTCCGGCGATTGCAATTCCGGTTTCATTGATTGGGGCGTTGGCATGTACCTACGCATTAGGATTTACGCTCAATCAGTTGACTTTGTTTGGGATTATCTTAGCAACGGGTTTGGTGGTGGATGATGGGATTGTGGTGGTAGAGGCGATCGCCGCCAAGCTTTCTCAAGGAATGAGACCAATGCAAGCCGCCTTGGATGCAATGGAGGAATTGACCTCAGCCGTCATTGCCACATCAGTGGTACTGATGGCAGTGTTTATTCCGGTGACCTTCTTTCCTGGGACAACAGGAATCGTGTACAAGCAATTTGCCTTAATCATTGTCTTCTCCATCGCCGTTTCTGTCTTCAACGCTCTCACTTTCTCTCCAAGTATGGCAGCTATTATTATGCGACGTTCTGAGGAAGTACACGGTCCGTTGGGCTGGTTATTTCGGCAGTTCAATCGCGGTTTTAGCTGGTTTACTTCTCTATACGTCAAGGCAGTAGAATTTCTAATTCGGGTTCGGCTGGTTGTGGTGATAGTTTTTATTGCAGGTTTGGTTGCAACGGGCTGGCTTTACCAAGTAACTCCCCAAGGATTTATCCCTGAAGAGGATCAGGGCTACATGTTTGCACTTGTTGAAAGTCCACCGGGAGTTTCTCTAAATTACACCACAGAATTGGTCAAGCGGATCGAGGAGAAAGTCGTGCTCCCGATTCCCGAAGTCGAGCATGTGAATGGTGTCGCTGGCTTTGGGTTTGAGGGGAATGATAGCAACAAAGCCGTCTTGTTCATCAAGCTCAAAGACTGGTCAGAGCGTCCGGGTGCCGATAAGTCAATCTTTGGAGTTCTGCAAAAGGTCAACAAAGGTCTACAAGCAACAGTCCCAGAAGCCAGGGTGATTGCGGTGAATGCACCGCCTGTCGATGGATTGGGAAGTACGGGGGGCTTCGAGTTCTATGTCCAAAATAAACAAGCACTACCCGTAACATCACTGATTGAAAATACGCAAAAAGTGATCGCGGCAGCTCAAAAGCGACCGGAATTAGCGGGGATCTTTACCCAATTCACCTTCAATTCGCCCTTGATGCAGGTTTCTATTGATCGCAACCAAGCGAAGGCACAAAACATCCGGACCGACGATATTTTCAATACCTTGCAGACCTACTTAGGTGCAAGATATGTCAATCAATACGTTCTCGGTGGGCGACTTTATCGGGTTTATGCTCAGGCAGAAGGAGCAACACGCTCTAATCCAGATGATATCGGTCGTCTGTACGTGCGCTCCACGGATGGCAATTTAGTCCAGATGAACACTGTGGTGCATCTAGAAAAAACGACCTATCCACCGATTATCACTCACTACAATGTCTACCCGGCAATCAAAATTCAAGGAGCGCCAGCACCGGGATACAGTACTTCCCAAGCGATTAAAGTTATGGAAGAAGTTGCGAAAACAACCTTGCAACCCGGATTTGGTTATGCTTGGACGGGAACTGCTTTCCAAGAACAATCCTCCGGAGGTGCAGCACCAATCATTTTTGGCTTAGCCTTTGTGATGGTCTTTCTCGTGCTGGCGGCTCAGTACGAAAGTTACGTTGACCCGACCATCATCCTGATCACGGTACCCTTAGCGATTTTGGGCGCTCTTGGTGCGGTGGCACTGCGAGCAAATGTTTTCCAAGCAGGTGGGGTTTGGCCAGTGGTGAATAATAATATTTATGCTCAGGTCGCTTTGGTGATGCTGATTGGTTTGGCAAGTAAGAACGCCATTTTGATTGTCGAATTTGCCAACCAATCATTAGCTTTAGGCATGAGCATTCCCCAAGCCGCAATTCGCGCCGCAGAAGAGCGCTTGCGACCGATTTTGATGACGGCTTTTGCCGGTTTAGTCGGTTTCTGGCCGTTGGTGATTGCTAAAGGCGCTGGGGCGATGAGTCGTTGGTCTTTAGGGACAGCACTTTTTGGTGGCTACCTGATTTCAACGATCTTAAGTCTATTTTTAGTGCCAGTTCTGTACGTAGTGATTAAGGGAGGAGAAGAGCGTTTCTTAAAACCAGGTAAGCCTAAGACTCCGAGCTTGCCCGAACATCCGAAAGTTACTGAACAGGAGGAGCAAGCTGTCTCTTTTAAATCTTCTACTCAAAATGAATGAGCATTAAGTTTAGTCATTGGTACATAGCTTGGGTACAAAACCATCGTCTTCTTTCACTCTTTGGTAACAAAAATGTTTCGGAACTGGAATCGCAACGATTATATTAATCATATCGTGTTTATTGTGACTGTTTTGTATCTGTTTTACTCCTTCTTCTTGCATCATTAATCCTTATATAAGGGGGTAACAATGAAAGCGCGGCGAATTATTTTTTCAGGGATTATCACTGCTCTTGCTGGTGCGATGATCGGTTTAGCTGCTACTAAAATTGGACAACGGAACTTTAATCAACTCGCGTTTGATGGTCAGTATTACGAAGAATTGCAGAGAAAATATACTTTAATTGGTGCAGGTATCGGATTCGTTGTCGGTGTCGGACAAGAATGTTTACGAGATTTGAAGACCCAAAGAAATGAAGAATAATTAGCAATTAACTTTTAGCTTT
>CALMVQ010000186.1 GCA_937873135.1 uncultured Scytonema sp.
ACTGATGGGTACTTATTTTATACGGTAACTCAATCAATCCTGTGAACGGTTACATATGTTTTATGTTTACCAGTTACCCATTCCACGATTAACAGAAGGCGATCGCTATTTCAACGATATCGTACAACGTGCTGCCAAACTTATCTGCACCACCCCAGAATTTGACGAACTCGCGCAAGAAGTCGGACTAGTTTCCCACCAACAAGGCGTTACTGACGAGGTAGAACGTGCTAAACTCCGAGTAGAACTTGACGGCATGATAGCACATCTCTACGGTTTAACCGAAGAAGAATTTACCTACATTCTCAGCACCTTTCCCATTGTTCCCCAATCTGTCAAAACGGCTACACTAGAAGCTTACCACCTCTTTGCTCCAACACCACAAGATGAAGAAATTGCTCTATTAATACAGCAAGGCGAAAGTGCAGAACTGGATTTCAAATCCTCTGCTTGGTGGGATATTCCGCGAAATAAAAAGGAGAAGTTCAACAAACGCATTAGTGAAACGGTAGCTGCCTTTTTAAATGTTCAGACAGGAGGCACTTTGCTAATTGGTGTTGATGATGATGGTTCAGTCGTTGGTATTGAGTACGACTACAATAAAAAGTTTGACAATCGCAAGAACCGCGATGTCTATGAAAATAACCTGATGACTAGCTTACTTAACGCTTGCGGTCAAGATTGCGGCGCTAGCATTCAGATAAGCGTTTGTCAAGTAGAAGGCAAAGATTTGTGTCGAATCACAGTCTTGCCGTCCTCACGACCAGTTTATATTAAAGATGGACAAGACGAATATTTCTACATTCGGACTGGTAATTCTAACCGTTCACTTAATGTCAGAGAAGCAAATAACCATATCAAGAGTCGTTGGGGTTAAATTTATGTTGCTCGCAAACCCCTTCTTCTCTGCCATCTTAACGATACTTAATTATAGAGGCAATAAAGTTCTTACTCCGTTAGCAGTGTAAAATTACCGATCTGGTTTATATTCTTTCTTCGCTTCCTTGGCACAGTAGTTGCTTCAACATTTTTGAAATTGATATAGGCTTCACATTATACCATAAATAGCCTCTTACCCAATATCATCAAGCAAAAATCCGCAAGCGTCTTTAGGCGTGCGTACTAAGCACTTACCGTCAGGCGTAAACTGGATGGGCATGCGAACCAAGACTTTGAAGTGCTAACGGAGCGATCGCACCAAAAGCATAAAAATGTGCATTTTCCCCGCCTCCCACTCACCAATCCTGCAGACAAATAAAGTTAATTGTTTTTTCCTAAAGTAATGTTACCCGGTCGTGATATGATTCAGCTGGTTGAATATGTAGTCAACATAATTAGCTGTACTGGTTTCAAGTCCTGTGAGCTCGTTAGACGAATTGATCGATCCTACGCCGACAACAAGACAAGACACTCAATCTGGTTTTGAGGAATCGGAACCGGTCAACTCTATGCAAGAGTTCTATCAGCTCTACCAAGAGTTGCTGCTCATCACTCTTGTCTTGACGGGGATTATTTGTATCTCTGTTTGTGTTTTTTATTCCCTAAATATTGCCCTGAATTATTTACTAGGGGCGTGTGTGGGAGTGGTTTACTTGAGGATGTTGGCAAAAGATGTTGAGCGTTTGGGTAATGAAAAAAGCCAGCTGAGTAAAACTCGCTTAGCTTTAATAGTAGGGGTCATTCTACTGGCATCGCGGTGGAATCAACTACGAATATTGCCTATCTTTTTGGGATTTCTTACCTACAAGGCAGCACTCATCATTTATGTAGTTAGGTTGGCATTTGTCTCTAACTCGCCAAAGCCCCAGCAACCACAAAATGCTCAGGCGAACTTTGTAGAGGAACAAGAGTTTTCTATAGAAGAAAAATCCGAATCCGCACTGCAAAACCGCTCCTTTTCTCCAGGTAAAATTGGAGGATTAATTGATATGGAAAGAAAATGGTGAATTTTCTGAGCTTCTTCAATTTTCCCCTTGCCGAATTGGAAGTGGGAAAACATCTGTACTGGCAAATAGGCAACTTGAAGCTACACGGGCAAGTGTTTCTCACATCCTGGTTTGTCATCGGCGTACTAGTGGTAGCTTCTATTGCGGCTAGCAGTCAAATCAAAAGGATTCCTAGTGGGCTACAGAACTTGATGGAGTATGCCCTGGAATTTATTCGGGATTTGGCGAAAAACCAAATTGGCGAGAAAGAGTATCGCCCTTGGGTGCCATTTGTTGGTACTTTGTTTTTGTTCATATTTGTGTCAAATTGGTCAGGAGCACTTATTCCCTTTCGGCTGATTAAGCTACCGGAAGGCGAACTTACAGCCCCCACCAGTGACATCAATACAACTATTGCCTTAGCATTGTTGACATCACTGGCATATTTTTACGCAGGGTTCAGCAAAAAAGGTTTGGGGTATTTTGGCAACTACGTTCAACCAGTGGCGTTTATGTTGCCATTCAAAATTATTGAAGACTTCACCAAGCCCCTTTCCCTAAGTTTCCGTTTATTCGGGAATATCTTAGCAGATGAACTGGTAGTCGGAGTGTTGGTACTGCTCGTACCTTTATTCGTACCACTGCCAGTAATGGCTTTGGGACTGTTTACCAGCGCCATTCAGGCACTCATTTTTGCTACTTTGGCTGCTGCTTACATCGGTGAAGCGATGGAAGATCATCACGGTGGCGAAGAACATCATTAGTCATTCGTTATTTAGTCATGTGTCATTAGTTGAAAACCAATGACAAATGACAAAAGACCAATGACAAAAGACAAATGACAAAATCAGTAAAGTAAGGAAAGAATATCATGGATCCATTGGTTTCTGCTGCTTCGGTTTTAGCTGCTGCTCTAGCTGTCGGCTTGGCTGCGATCGGTCCTGGCATTGGTCAGGGAAATGCAGCGGGTCAAGCTGTAGAAGGTATTGCTCGCCAGCCAGAAGCAGAAGGTAAAATTCGCGGTACTTTGCTGTTAAGTTTGGCATTCATGGAAGCGCTAACCATTTATGGTCTGGTCGTTGCTCTAGTACTATTGTTTGCTAACCCATTCGCATAGAGAGTGCTGAGTGCTGAGGAGCCAGCGCCGTGCGGGGGTTCCCCCCCGTTGAGGCGACTGGCGTTGCTGAGTGCTGAGTATGAAGAAGACAGGTTTTCCCTTAAAGCTTCATACTAGTCAAAGTCCTGAAAAGTCTCAACTCAGGACTCAAAACTCAGCACTCTTGTTGTACTCAGGACTCAGGACTCAGGACTCAGGACTGAATATGTAGAGAGAAATAAGCAAGCAACCATGACACACTGGATAACCTTATTGGCTGTAGAAAAGGTTGCCAAAGAAGGGGGTCTGTTTGATATAGATGCTACCCTGCCTTTGATGGCGATCCAGTTTCTACTTTTAGCTGTGATTTTGAATGCCGTTTTTTACAAGCCACTGGGCAATGCAATTGATGAGCGGAATGATTACATTCGCAACAATCAATTGGAAGCACAGGAACGCTTGAAAAAAGCCGAAAAATTGGCGCAGCAGTATGAGCAAGAACTAGCAGGAGCAAGGCGGCAATCGCAAACAGTTATCGCTGATGCTCAAGCTCAAGCACAGAAAATTGCGGCAGAAAAAATAGCCCAAGCCCAGAAAGAAGCTCAAGGACAACGGGAACAAGCGGCTCAGGAAATTGAGCAGCAAAAACAGCAGGCTTTTACCTCCCTAGAGCGAGAGGTGGATTCTCTCAGTCGCCAAATACTGGAAAAGCTTTTAGGAGCCGAACTAGTAAGTCGGCGTTAACTAATAAAATAGTTATGAGTTATTAGTCATTAGTTATTGGTCATTAGTCAGAGCGTAAAGACAAATGACTAATGACAAAAGACAAACAGCTTTCGCAGCGCAGTCGTGGATGAAAAAACATGGGGACTTTTTTACTGTTAATGGCAGAAGCCAGCGCCGTCGGAGGTGAATTAGCAGAGAGTGCAGGAGATCATGGGTTTGGTTTAAATACCGATATTTTGCAAACCAACCTGATTAACCTTGTCATTATTATTAGTGTGCTGGTCATCTTTGGGCGGAAGGTTCTGGGCAAGACGCTTGGAGAACGCCGCGAACGAATTGGAACAGCAATTAAAAGTGCAGAGCAACGCCTGACTGAAGCACAGGGAGCGTTAGCAGATCAGCAGCAAAAATTGGCACAAGCTCAAGCAGAAGCAGAGAAAATTAAAAAAGCAGCAGAAGAAAATGCTTCTCGAGCAAGAGAAGCTATACTAGCTCAGGCTGCAACTGATATTGAGCGGATGAAGGAGACTGCAGCAGCAGATTTGAACTCAGAGCAGGATAGAGCGATCGCCGAACTGCGGGCTCGGGTAGTCGCTATGGCATTGCAAAAAGTAGAATCGGAACTGCGGAGTGGAATTGCCGATGATGCCCAACATACATTAATTGACCGCAGTATAGCTCTACTGGGAGCCAATGAATGAAAAGTAAAATAGCAATAGCTGAAATAGCTCAGCCCTACGCACAGGCTTTGATGTCGGTAGCTCAATCAAAAAACTCGACAGAGGAGATCGGCGAAGAAGTGCGTTCGTTGCGTAGCTTGGTGTCACAGAGCGAACAACTACATAACTTCCTGGACAATCCCTTTATTCAGCCAGAAAATAAAAAGGCAGTAATCAACCAAATACTTGGTGAAGGTGACGGCTATTTGCGAAATTTTTTGCTTCTGCTGGTAGATAGACGGCGCATTGCAATGCTGGAACCAATTTGTGAGGAATATCTGGCGCTTTTGCGGCAACGGAATCAAGCTGTTTTAGCGGAAGTCATTTCTGCCGTTCCTCTAACAGAAGAACAGCGGCAAGCAATACAAGAAAAAGTCATTGCCATGACAAATGCTCGCTCTGTCGAACTAGACACTAAAGTTGACAGCGATTTAATTGGTGGTGTCATTATTAAAGTAGGCTCTCAGGTAGTTGACGCCAGTTTACGGGGTCAATTGCGTCGCCTCTCCTTGCGTTTAACCAGTCCTTAAAAACTGGCGAGGTGAAAAATTAGAAATTAAAAATTAAAAATTAAAAAGTGATTTAATTTTTAATTTGGCATTTTTAATTTTTAATTTAAACCTCATATTTAGTGAAGTTTTTTGTTTTAAGAGTTAAGTCACATGGCAATTAGCATTAGACCTGACGAAATTAGTAGCATTATTCAACAACAAATCGAGCAATACGACCAACAAGTCAAAGTTGCTAACGTTGGTACCGTTCTGCAAGTGGGTGACGGTATTGCCCGTGTCTATGGTCTGGATAAGGTCATGGCAGGTGAACTCGTAGAGTTTGAAGATGGCACAGTCGGCATCGCCCTCAATTTGGAAGAAGACAATGTGGGTGTGGTGCTGATGGGTGACGGTCGGGAAATTCAAGAAGGTAGTTCCGTAACTGCTACTGGTAAAATTGCTCAAGTACCGGTGGGAGATACCCTAGTTGGACGAGTTGTTGATGCTCTCGGTCGTCCAATCGATGGTAAGGGAGACCTAAATACCACAGAAACCCGTTTGATTGAATCTCCAGCACCGGGTATTGTGGCACGTCGATCCGTACACGAACCAATGCAAACGGGTATCACAGCTATCGACGCGATGATTCCTGTAGGTCGTGGTCAAAGGGAGTTGATTATTGGCGATCGCCAAACCGGAAAAACTGCGATCGCTATTGACACGATCATCAACCAAGCAAAAGAAGATGTAGTTTGCGTGTACGTCGCTGTGGGACAAAAAGCTTCCACCGTAGCCAGTGTTGTGCAGACATTGCAAGACAAAGGCGCGATGGACTATACAGTCGTCGTTGCTGCCAATGCCAGTGATCCAGCCACCCTACAATTCTTGGCTCCTTACACTGGAGCAAGTATAGCTGAGTACTTCATGTACAAAGGCAAAGCTACCTTAATCATCTACGACGACCTTTCTAAGCAAGCTGCAGCTTATCGTCAAATGTCCCTGCTGCTACGTCGTCCGCCCGGACGGGAAGCTTACCCCGGAGACGTATTCTACCTCCACTCTCGTTTGTTGGAACGGGCTGCTAAACTGAGTGATGAATTGGGCGCAGGTAGCATGACAGCACTGCCAATTATCGAAACTCAAGCAGGTGACGTGTCAGCGTATATCCCCACCAACGTGATTTCGATTACCGACGGTCAAATATTCCTGTCTTCTGACTTGTTTAACTCTGGTGTCCGTCCAGCAGTAAACCCCGGTATTTCCGTATCGCGGGTGGGTTCTGCAGCTCAAACCAAGGCAATGAAAAAAGTTGCAGGTAAGTTAAAGCTGGAACTCGCACAATTTGACGATTTGCAAGCTTTCGCTCAGTTTGCCTCTGACCTAGATAAAACCACTCAAGACCAGTTATCACGAGGTGCGCGTTTGCGAGAATTGCTCAAGCAACCTCAAAACGCACCGCTCTCAGTATCCGAGCAAGTCGCTATTCTGTATGCTGGTATTAACGGTTACTTAGATGAAATCCCTGCAGAGAAAGTGACCAGCTTCACTAAAGGATTCAAAGAGTACCTGAAAACTAGCAAGCCTCAGTATACTGAGGCAGTGCAGTCAAAGAAAGCACTTGGCGATGCAGAAGAAGCAGCATTGAAGGAAGCAATTAACGAATACAAGAAAACCTTCTTGGCAACAGCGTAAATCAGTGCTGAGTCATGAGTGCTGAGTGCTGAGGAAGAACAAAGGAAGAATCTGTAACTATAGCGGTTATCGATTGAGTCAGATACAGAATCTCCTCAAGATTGCTCTGAAGTTCACCCCTCTCCCAAGTTTGGGAGAGGGGCAGGGGTGAGGGCTACGATTGTGTATGACATACAAATGAGAAACGCTATAATCCCACTCCTAGCATAAATCAGTGCTGAGTGCTGAGTACTGAGAAAGAGTAGGAAAAAATATGTAATTAATCGCACTCCTTATTCGCTTTTAGCACTCAAGACTCAAGACTCAGGACTCAGGACTCAGAACTCAGGACTTAATAATATGGCAAATCTCAAAGCAATACGCGATCGCATACAATCGGTCAAAAATACTAAGAAAATTACAGAAGCGATGCGGCTGGTGGCTGCAGCGAGAGTACGTCGTGCCCAAGAACAGGTGCTCTTAACTCGCCCCTTTGCTGATCGCTTGGCACAAGTGCTATACAGTTTGCAAACCCGTTTGCGGTTTGAAGATGTAGACTTACCACTGCTGAAAAAACGGCAAGTGCGCTCAGTTGGGTTGTTAGTGATTTCAGGCGATCGCGGTTTGTGCGGTGGTTACAATACTAACGTCATCCGTCGTGCGGAAAATCGCGCCAAGGAACTCAAGGCAGAAGGTATAGACTATAAATTCGTACTGGTAGGACGCAAAGCCATTCAGTACTTCCAACGTCGCAACCAGCCGATTGAAGGCACTTTTACTGGCTTGGAGCAAATTCCAACCGCAGCAGAAGCAACTCAAATTGCTGACCAACTCCTTTCACTGTTCCTATCGGAAACTGTAGACCGCATTGAGTTAGTCTACACCAAGTTTGTCTCCTTGGTCAGTTCTCGTCCTGTAGTACAAACACTGCTTCCCCTTGATGCTCAAGGTTTAGAAGCCGCAGATGATGAAATTTTCCGCTTGACGACTCGTGGCGGTCAATTTCAAGTGGAACGTGAGAAAGTGACGACTCAAGTCCGCGCTTTACCCCGCGACATGATTTTTGAGCAAGATCCAGTACAGATTCTCGATTCTCTACTACCTCTGTACCTGAGTAACCAACTCTTGCGAGCGCTCCAAGAATCTGCTGCTAGCGAACTCGCGGCACGGATGACAGCCATGAGTAACGCCACCGATAACGCGGCTGATCTCATTGGTAGTCTGACTCTGTCTTATAACAAAGCGCGGCAAGCTGCAATTACCCAACAAATTCTCGAGGTTGTTGGCGGTGCTGAAGCACTAACATAATTTTGGATTTTGCAGAAAGTTGTCAGGAGAAGCCAGTGCGAATGACGGCTTTCCCGACATAGGCATAGGAACGTTGGTTTCCCTCCGTGGCAAACTTTCCAAGACGGATTTTGCGGAAAGTTGTCAGGAGGGTTTCCCGCCAGAGCAAACTTTCCAAGACGGATTTTAGCTTAAGCTAAAATCTAAAATCTAAAATTAATAGTGGCGTATTTCAAAACCGCGTACTATAATTTAAATAGTAAGGCTCATGGGGCTTTAATGGTTTCGACAGGTTGGCGAAAGCTGCTCTGTGATTCAGGTCGAGAGTGAGTCTCCTCTCGAAAATCAAAGGCTCAAAACAATTGTAAATGCGAACAACATCGTAGCATTCAAGCGTGTAGCCGTAGCTGCATAATAACCTCTTAAAGGTACGCTTGTCTGTAGTTTGACTCCGTTAAGGACTACAGACCAACCCCAACGGATGCTCTAGCAAGAATTCTCTGGTTGGCTTGCTGGAAAAGATTAAACCGGAGCATCCTACCGTTCGGGATAAAGAACGTTTCCCGCCTTGAGGATCAGATAGGCTAAACCTGTGAACGAGCGGGGAGTCAATACCCAGACTGGACATGGGTTCAATTCCCATAAGCTCCATAAATAAAAGAAGCACATCCATCACGAACTGTTACAAGTTAATGGATGTGTTTTTTTATGAGTGATTGTGCATTCAGCTTTATTTGCCTGCGACTTATTTCGAGAAATATTGCCGATATAACTCGCAGCTAAATACAACTTTTCCATCTTGTATTTTTACTAACCCAAGGGCATTTAATTTTGAGCGAGTCTTTTTATCTAATTCAACTTGAGATGTAGTTGCGTTAGCATAGCTCGCCGCAGGCATCGCCTCTTTCATCCCTGCTTCGAGTTCGGGATGCTGTGCCAAAATTGACTCTATTCGCTGTAAATGACTCTGGTAAATTCCATCTGGGGTAGGGGAAGTTTGTAAGAGTTCAGCTAGAGTTATCTCTTGATTAGCAATTTGTCACAATCGTATCACCTTGGCTTTTGGCTTGGTCTAGAATTCGTGCTAGCAGTGAAGATTTACCTGTTTGCTGGGATGCTTTGATCCGAATTAGGGAACCAGGTTTGGAAATTTCCTCATAACAGCGTTGTTCAATGGGAGAACGCTGAATATAAAAGTGAGAATTTAGCGGTACTTCTCCTGTTGGGTATTCATCATCAGAGAAATTTATATCTTGTTGTTCGTCTTCTTGTTGTTTTTCATTTCCTGGCTTAGACATGTAAGTCGGTTCTTCTGTATCAGCTATGTCTAGGATCTCAAACCCCAATACTTTACAAATTTCTAGAAAATTCAGATAATCAACGGGCTTGCCATTTATTCTGCAGGTGCAAATAAGCAGATATTAATTAGAAGAGATTGCCAGACAGAAGTCGATAAACAAGCTGCAATCAAAGCAATTGTCTGTTTAACAGCTTTAGCAGCAACGTTATCAGGTTCCTATGCTTTTTATACCGTATTTGCTTCAAAAGCGATCGCCATGACTTATCAAGAAATGGAACAGGTTAGTCAGCGAACTGCGAGAACTCATTTTCGGTTTCATTGGGATGTGCTTGTAACCAGTTGAGTAAATCATCAATCGCTGTAAAATCTAATAAAGCTTCGCCCAGTGCTTCTAACTGTTCTAGTGACAGAGTCTGTACTTGCTTTGTAACTTCTTCTGGTATCTCTCCTACCCGTTTTTGTAATTGCCGTAGAACAAGTTCCTGCTGTCCACGCTCATAACCAATGCGTTCACCTGTGGTAATGTAGCTCATACTGCGCTCCTGCTCAAATTGTTTAAACTGTTCCTAAAACTCTGCTTCCAACCCGAATGGCAATATCATAACCCAATCAATGAATCGATACAGGTTACGAATATCCTTTTCTGGCATACCGAAGTCATAAAGTCGGCGAATTAAGCTAAATTTCCATCTTTTTCGGTCTTGAAGTTGTTTAATTGTCTGCTGTGTCTTCAAATGTGCCATCACAACTGTTGCAAATGGATTGTCACTTGCTTCTAATTCTGCCCAATTGTCTGTATAATCCAAGAGTTTGACGCTGCCAAATCTAAAACTTAAGCTCGTATCTGGGTAATGAAAGCTGTATTGATGAGGTCGCCATTCAGGGTTTATATCGCATAAAATTGCAAGGCTAATTGCTGGTCTACTAAAGCGGTCAAAAATTCGTAGGTTGTAGGAAAACATCCTTTCGGCAAAGTTATCTTCCGCAGTTGCTTGAATCTCTACATGAATTAAAAGCCAAATCTCTTGTCCTTGGATGTGCCAAACTTTGACTAATTTATCTGCATATCTTCTTCCTTGTTCTGCTTGGCGAGTGATTTGCTGAAACTCTTTATCTAAAAATTCGTGGGGACGTTCCCAATTAATTAATGCAGCTGTTTGCGGGAAGAAAAACTGCATGGCTTGCGGGAAATATGCTTCTATAATTTCTTTCCAAGGGCTGTCTAAATCGGCTCTTTCGCGTTCGGAAGTCATTAATTAGTTTTATATAGTACTGGTGTTCTCATTATCAGGTTTGCTGGCTGTGAACAAGTGCAATATCTCCAGTAAGCTCGACGCTGATGCATTCATGGTAAACACAGCCAACATCAAAATTATGCGATCGCTCTCAAGTATCGCACACTGGTACGTTGCTGCTGAAAAAATCCGGCGTAGTTTTGAGTTTGTTGATATTGAAGTAGCAATTGCTATTCACAACGATTTGGCTGTTCAGATCCCCGACTTCTCCCTTGAAGTCGGGGATCTTGGCTTTTACGAATCTATTCAAGGGTTTGGAGTTGCGATACGGCTTAAGCCGTGGCATAAAAGCATCGCTATAGTGAACTGAATAATAAAGTATTCAATCTACCATGACAAGGCGATCGCTACTGAAGGATTCTCAGTTGTGTCTCATGTATTTTCGCCCTCACCCCAGCCCCTCTCCCAAGTTTGGGAGAGGGGTGCATGATAATAGGGTGAGGTGATTATGTATGTGACTTAAACGAGAACCGCTCTTTACGAAAGCCGAGGTAGTTAAAGCTTAATTTGTCGTCAGCTTTATTTCTCATCAACCTTTTCGATATCCTCAGGTTTACCACTCTCAGAAATTTTTGATGAACCAGATTTACCAGCACCGGAGTTGCCGCCAGAAGCGCCAGCACCGCCAGTGTGTTTGGAATCCGTGTTGCCTTGTTGTTCCTGGAGCTGTTCAAGGCGGTTTTTTTCTTGAGCTTTATCTTTTTGATCAGCCATGTTTTATTTACCTTTTTCGCTATCGTTTAGCTCTTAACTTTAACATTTTCTTTATTCAAGCGTTCCAAAGCAGGTTTTCGATTTCCGGTTGCCCAGAGAAGAACGTGAATTCGATGAAAGCCATTTACGTATCAGGGTTTAGCCGACAGTTCAAGCATTCCGCAATCCAGATTTTGATCATTGATATCATGTCCGTTTGATTAACCTTAAATAACGGAATAACCCCACCCCGCCAAAGCTACGCTTTGTCTCCCCTCCCCGCAGGCGGGGAGGGGTTGGGGGTGGGGTTCTTTTGACTTCTTAAAGAAGTCAGGGATTTGAGGTGGAGTTTCATGTGATAGGTAAAATCCTCTACAAAATTTGAGCTTGATTCCAATAGATGAGTAAAAATATGATTTTTGTTACATGAATTAAACGACTTCTCATGAAATTGCTGGATTTTTTTTGCTAAAATATATGTCAAACAAAAAGATTTTCAATAACAATTTGAATGTAAAAAAGTATGTGATAAAATAGAATTTTTTGCTACAAAATGAATTTTAGAAAAAATAAAATCTTTAACAACTTTACAAAAGTATTTATGAGCAGAATAAAGAGGACCGATCTTATTTGCCTGGAGATAACAGATGGTAGCGCTCACAGAGAACGCCCAAAAACGCCTCACTATACAAACTGTAGAGATTGCTGATAACACAACAGCAATTCGCTGTCTTGATTGGGATCGCGATCGCTTCGACATTGAATTTGGATTGCAAAACGGTACAACCTATAACTCTTACTTAATTAAGGGTGACAGAATCGCGTTGGTTGACACCGCCCACACAAAGTTTCGCGAACAATATTTAGAAGCCCTTAAAAGCCTTGTTAACCCAAAGGCGATTGATTACGTCATTGTCAGTCACACAGAGCCAGATCATAGCGGCTTAGTTGAAGACGTTCTGCAGTTAGCTCCCAGAGCAACTGTCTTAGCGTCAAAAGTTGCACTCCAATTTCTAGAAAATCTGGTACAAGCCACATTTATAGTGTAAAGTAAGTTTTGTAGTGATGACATAGATTGCTTTGTATGGGTTCTGCCGATTTTGAGTCTTGGGGCTATGCAAGGGTATCGACAGACGAGCAAGCGCAAGACAAAGACGCGCTTCTTAAGCAAATGCAACGGCTACGGGATGCAGGTGCCCATAAAATCTTCTTTGATATCGACAAACGTACCAAGCATGATCGCAAAGGTTTGCTGAACTTAATCAAAGCAGTTCAGGAACTCCCAGTTAACCACAATATCGGATTCTTAAAATTTACGCGATTGGATAGAGTCGCGGCATCACAAGTCATCTTTTACAAGTTGCTCGGCGAGCTGCAAAAGAAAAAGATTAAACCAATTGCTCTTGACGATCCATTCGACTTGGATTCAGTTGGGGGAGAACTGACAGTTGATATTCGCTTAGACGTAGCCAAGCATGAGGTGAAGATGCTGGGTTTGCGAATTCGTAAAGAGCGAGAACTTCGGCGCAAACAAAAGAAAAGTAATTTTTACGCTCCGTTTGGTTACAAAATTGAAAATGACAGATACGTTTTTAATAATGATCCATGTATTTGTCTTATTGATAACCAGCAAGAGTTATCGGTAGTTGAAGTTGCACAACTCATATTGAAAACCTTTTATCAAGTTGGTAGCTGCACCCAAACAGCTAAGAGATTGAATGAGTTCTTTGGTATCGGTTTAAAATGTTCGGAAAAATATGTCAGGAAATCAGGAGATTACTCGATTGATGAAGATGATACGCTCACTCAAAAAACATTAAAGAAAAAAGTAGACGAAAAGTCGAATGCTGGGTTGCGTTACCCATATTCGGGACTGAGATGGACGACAACTGGCATTCGCGATTGGTTAACGAATCCAGTGCTGGCTGGTGGTACTCCTTATGGCACGGTTAAGGAAAATGGGAACAAAAAGTCTTTTGATGAGATTAGCGTTTTTTGGAACACACACGACGATCAAGTCTTAATTACATTTCAACAGCATCAAGAAATTAAAACCATTATCCGTGGTAACCGGAAGAATTCATGGGCATCTCAAGGCGATCGCGATCCACAAAAACTGAATATCTTCCAAGGATTGATATTCTGTGCAAAATGCAATGCTAAATTCGTCAAGGTTTCCACCTACCAATGTAGGCGAGATAGCTCTTTCAAATCATATTACCAATGCACATATTACCTCAAAACTGGTATGTGCCAGCATAAAACTGTTATTACCAACTTTGAGCTGGAAAATCAAATTGTTGAGTTTCTTGTCAACGAGGCAGAACGTCTTTCTGTACTAGGGGAGCAAGCTAGCACACCTGTCATAGAAAGTCAAGAATTACAGCAGTTGCGATCGCAGCTTCAAGCTCTTGAATCCATTCCCGGTAACAACCCTGCGATCAAGACTGCTAAACAGGGGCTGCGCCTGCAAATTGCTGAGTTACTCTCTGATGGAGAAAGAACCAACCAAGCTATGCTCATCAGCCGAGAAAGGATTATAGCTGCATTCAGTAACAAAGATTTTTGGAAAGGTATACAGAATCCTATCGATAAAAAACGTCTTCTGCGGGAGTGCATCATGTGTGCAGTTGTGGATGAAGGGAAAGTGGTAGAAGTTAGGCTGCAAATCTGAGCAGGCGCGATTTTCACAAATCTGCGGAGGATAGCTATAATACTGATGTACTATATCTTCCCGAAAAATTATGACCCAAACGATACAAGCAAAAGATATTGACTTACGTTATCTAATTGATAATTTTGGCATTCAGTTAGTTTTAGATGAGCAATTTTTTCGCGAATGGCAAGATGATTTACCAGCAATTACAGATTTGGATAAACAACTTTTAGATAAAGTCAAAGCAGGTTATTTTAATTTGCTTAACTATCCTCCTTTACTAGAAGATGTTGTGAGGATGGCAATTATCGCTCCAATACTTTTTATTGGAGATTTTTACCTGAATCCTTTTTATGTTAAATTAGAAGAATCTTTAGATATTGCCGTACTTGACGAAGATGTAATTATCAAAGGTCGAATTGATATAGTAGTTTTTAAAGACAAATTATGGGTAATGATTATTGAGTCGAAAAAAGCTTCATTTTCCATTGAAGAAGGACTTGCACAAATTCTTGCCTATATGTTAGATAGTCCTGTTTCAGAACAACCTTGTTTTGGTCTAATTGCTACAGGTAGTGAGTTTATTTTCGTTAAATTACTTAAATAACATTCACCTCGTTACGCTTTGTCAAAAGGATTTTTAATGCGTAATCCAGGTAATAAATTATATGATGTGCTTCGCATTTTCAAGAGTCTGATACAAATAGCGAGTGCTTAAATTTTTGCTTTATTTGAGAGCATGATAACACAGGATACACTGGTAAAACACCAGATGAATTCGTCAAGGTTTCCACCTACCAATGCAGGCGAGATAGCTCTTTCAAATCAGATAACCAATGCACCTATTACCTCAAAACTGGTACGTGCCGACATAAAACTGCCATCACCAACTTTGAGAACGAGGCAGAACGGCTTTCTGTAATCGGGTCAAAAACTATCACACCTGTCGTCGAAAGTCAAGAGCTTAGAGTTGCGATCGCAACTCTAAGCTCTTGAGTCCATTCCTAGTAACATTTTGTCCGCATAATATCCCTACCGCCATCACTTGCATTACTTTTGATGGTAGTCGTCGTAAAATTTCTGCTGCAAGTGCATCGACAACTTCGGCTATCTCTGCATCCTGTTTGATTGCTAACTCCATTTTTGCCGTCAGCACTTCGATACCAAACTCCTCTGGTTGCTGCTCAATTAATTTCGGTTGGTAAGTGACTCGCTCAATGGTGCTGGCGGTTTCTGGAGCCTTACGCCACAGCACTTGCTTGAGTTTTCCCATCTCTTCTAAAGCCTTGCTTCCCAATTCAGGCAACTTCTCACCCATCTTTTATCCAACTTTTTCAATCATTTTGGTTAGGAGAAGGGTGGCGACTGCGGCGGCTGTTAGTGTTTCCATTATTATTAATGTATGCTGTGTACAATAAATTTAATACACAGAGTTGCGGGCGTTTTCCGCAATTGCTCAGATTTGTTTAAGTTTTCCTTTAACGCCACCATCGCCCTACATCTTGGATGGCGGTTTCAAGTTCGATGAGTGCTTCTTTATCAAAACCCCTCCTCTAATACTCAGCAAAGTATCTTTGGTGGTAATGTCCAAGTTGGCGGTAACATCACTGTTGGCAACATTACGCAAAACTATAATTCAGGCATAACAAATCAACCCGCAAACCCAACAAACAACCTATCCCCTAAGCGCACAATATTAATCCTCGCATCCAGCTCGATAGACACAGCTAGATTGCGCTTGGATAAAGAAGCAAGGGAAATTGATGAGGGTTTGCGAAGGGCACAAAAACGAGAACAATTTACTTTACAGCAAAAATGGGCAGTTCGTCCCGATGATTTGCGTCGTGTACTTCTAGATTTTAATCCCCAGATTGTTCACTTTAGCGGACATGGTAGTGGAGAAAAGGGGCTTGTGTTAGAAAACGATACGGTTGGGCTTTTACCTAGAAAAATCTGCCAGCCTCCGGAAAAATCGCCCCATGAAAAGTTGTTCTTTTTGTATACCAGTTGACAATTGGGGCGATTTTTCCGCTTCAACGTTGGCTCTAAACCCCTTACTTGTAATGAGGCTGGCAGATTTTTCAGTCTTTTGGTGAGACGGGAGAAGCGCAGTTAGTTCCAACCAATGCCTTGGCTATTCGTCCCCGTCATAGAAAAGTCTCCCGATACCCAGCTAAAATCACAAGACCTACTGATTATGCCAGAGGAATGGATTACTGCTCTACATCAGGCAGATCTATGCAGTGATGAAAAGTATATTTTTAGCTTGCTTGAGTAGATTCCAGCAGAATCAGCCCTCTTGGCAAATGTGCTAACTGATTTCGTTAATAATTTTCGGATTGATAAAATTATTGATTTAACGTACCCAGACTCAAAATAAATAACAATCAAGTTCTGCTGCAGCCATTACGCAAATATTTTAGTCGTTGATGATCTAACTGCTAGTTCTGGTAAGGCTGCGGATTTAGTCAACTCGTGTACCTTTTTTGCTTTGGCTGCTTGTCGCGCTTCATATTCGCAGACTAAGCGTGCAATCATTTCAGCAACAGACTCAACTCCTTCACAAGCATTTTGCATAATACTTCATCATTGATTGCAATTTAACGATAAACATCTGCCAAAAGATGTGCAGTAGCGTAAGCAGCGATCGCACTGTATGAAAATGTTCTGTACGAGCCAAAAGCTGTTTCTTGACGCGCGCGGATCATCTATTGCCGCTTAAATTGGTTTTAACGATGAGGCAGAAGCGATAGAAACTTTGTTGGTTGAAATATTTTTGGAATCTTATTCAAAACCACCACGACAGATAATTTTGGGCTTGGATCTTCGCGATGATTTATAGAGATTCTCAGTTGTGTCTCATAGATTATCGCCCTCACCCCCAGCCCCTCTCCCAAACTTGGGAGAGGGGTACATGCTAAGATCGCTGAGGGGATTATGTATGTGACTTAAACGAGAAGAGCTATAGTAGATGGCAATCAAGAAGAAGCCTTCTTTAACCCCCAGTCAAGTGCTTCGTGTTTCCAGTGACGTGGCAAATATTAGTTGAGCGTTTCCGGCAGTCCCATTTTTTTTATAGCCTGCTGAATGCAAGCGTTTAACCGTTCGGCTAAAACTTGGACATGAGGTTGAGTCATCATCGTAATATGGTTGCCTGAGACAAACTGGACATCGACTGGTTCGCTTGAAAACGCGCTCCACCCCCAGGCAGAATCCTGTAAAATCTCAGACTGTGATGCACTAACAGGCTCTTCGAGATCAGCCTCGCGGGCACGCAAGAGGGTAATTGGCAGCTTCTGTGTCTGTTGTGGTACATACTCAGCATTACTGTCAGCCTTGAAAGCTTGCAACAACTGTTTCAAATATGTGGAATCAGCATCGTACGGCACAATGTCAAGCATTTTCAAGTATTCTAGAACATATTTAAGTTGCTCGTCCGCAGCTAAGGAGCGAAGCTTCTCTGCATCCAGATCCAAGTCCTTTGCAAACACAATTTTCAGGGTTCTGGCAAATTCAATCAGCCACCTAGCATCATCCCAAAGATCATCTATTTGCTTTTCCTGAGCGCTCGGTGCTGTGGTATCAAGAATGACAACGAGAGCCACCACCTGTCCCTGACTCAGCAACTGCTGCGCCATTTCAAACACGACTTTACCGCCAAAAGAATGTCCTGCCAAAAAATACGGCCCAAGTGGCTGTAGAGCCTGTATTGCGTGAATGTAGTAGGCGGCTATATCCTCAACTCGGGTGATGGGCACTAACTCTCGCTCTAGATGTATGACTTGTAAACTATAGAATGGTTGGTCTGGACCGAGACAACGGGCTAAGTTATACAAGTAGAATGGATTGCCACCAGCGCCTGGAAGACAGAATAAAGGTGGTTTTGAACCGATTGACTGAATTGGGACTAAAGGAGAACAACTAGAGGCAGGCATATCTAGTTGCACCACAGTTGCCAACTGTTCAATCGTTGGATGTTGGAAGAGGGTGGCTAAGGGGATATCTTTACCAAACTGCTGCTTAATTTGAGCCATTAAGTAGACAGCTAACAGCGAATGGCCCCCGAGGTCAAAAAAGTTATCTTTTACGCCCACATTGTCAACCTTAAGAATCTTTGACCAGATTTGCACCAGTTGCAGTTCTACGGTGTTCCGGGGTGAGACAAAAGTGTCGGAAGTACTGCTGTTAGAAGGTACTCTTAGGGCGCGGCGATCTATTTTGCCGTTGGGAGTCATCGGTAATGACTCTAATATGACTAAAGCCCTTGGTACCATGTAGTCTGGTAGCTTGGCGAGGAGGAATTGCTGCAGTGAGCTGATTGTTGGTGTAAGATCATGATGCGGCACAACGTAGGCGACTAGGCTTAGATCACCGGGAAGATCTTCGTGGGCAATGACGACAACTGAGTGAATATGTGGATGTTGGCTCAGGACTGTTTCAATTTCGCCCAATTCGATGCGGAAGCCACGAATCTTTACCTGGTGGTCGATGCGTCCCAGATATTCGATGTTGCCATCTGGCAAATAGCGTGCCAGATCTCCAGTTTTGTACAGGCGGGAATGGGGATCAGTGCTAAACGGGTTGGGGATGAATTTTTCAAGTGTCAACTGTGGGCGGTTGAGGTAGCCTCGTGCCAGTCCCGCACCACCAATGTGCAACTCTCCTGGTACACCAATTGGCACTGGTTGCAGATTGCTGTCTAAGATGTAGATTTGCGTGTTAGCGATTGGGCATCCAATCGGAACTGTATGAGAAGAACGCTCTGTGTGCTGAAGTGCGATCGCATAAGTCAGTACGCCTACAGTCGCTTCTGTCGGACCATAGTGGTTGAAAATTTGGCACTCACTCGTTAATTGCCGAATCTGCTCAATCAACTGCCAACTACAAACATCACCACCCAAAATCAAGCCCTGTCGAGGCAATATTTGTTCGGGGCGAGAAGATGTTAATAGAGCTGCTAGGTGAGAAGGAACAATCTTGAAACAGTCAATGGGATGACAATGAAAATAGTCTGCTAGTGCCTCTGGGTTGGTAGCACGATCTAGCGACACTATATGCAAACATCCACCGTTGCACAAAGAAGGAAAGATTGTGGTGTTGCCCAAATCAGCTGCGATGGTGGAAAGGTAAGCAAAGCTATTAGAGATTGATAAGTCCAGTCTTTCGACAATAGCATTGAGGTAGTTGCAAAGTTGCCGATGCTCAACGGCAACTCCTTTAGGTTGACCTGTAGAACCGCTCGTGAACAGTACATAGGCTAAATTCTCTGGCTTGACACCGCTTTGGAGATTTTCTGGGCTTTGGTGTGCAATCTTATCCCAATCGGTGTCTAAACATATCACCTCTACAGTGTATTCGGGAAAAGTCTTCACTAGCTGCTGTTGGGTTAACAGCACTGGTACTTTAGCATCCTCAAGCATTAAAGCCAAACGCTCAGTAGGATAAGTCGGTTCTAGTGGGAGATACGCTGCCCCAGCTTTTAGAATGCCTAGCATCCCAACGATTAGGAAGAGCGATGCCTCCGGCAACGTCTCCGACGAACGCTCGACGTACAAAGCCACAACCACCTCAGCCCCTACTCCTCGCTGCTGTAAGTAGTGCGCCAGTTGATTAGCCCGTGCATTCAACTCAGTGTAAGTAAGTTGTTGATTTTCATACACCACTGCCACTGCATCTGGGGTGCGTTTCACCTGCGCCTCGAACAACTTATGGATACACGAGTCCTGGGGATAGTCTACAAGAGTATCATTCCACTCTACCAATAACTGCTGTTGCTCAAGTTCGGTTAACATTGGCAATTCCGTCAGATGCTGAATAGGATTGGCAACAATTGCAGAGAGCATTGTCTCAAAATGCCCCAGCATCCGGCTAATCGTCGCATGATCAAATCGACCACTATCATAGCTCACTTTCACCAACAATTGCTCACCAGGGGAAACCACAACTGTCAGAGGATAATTTGTTCGTCCAATGGCTCTAAGATTGGAGAGCGAAAAACTGCCATTGTCTTGTAGGACAGCACTATCCACTGGATAATTCTCGAATACGACAATGCTCTCGAACAAAGGCATCCCTCTGGGCACATCACTAAAGCCCTGAATGTCTACCAATGAGCTATATGAAAATTGCTCAGACTCAATAATTTGCGCCTGTAAATCCTTCAACAAACCCAGCAGTTTCGTCTCCTGTGAAATTTTGACTCGCATTGGTACAGTGTTGATCAATAATCCCACCATCGACTCTACACCCATAAGATCAGGGGGACGCCCAGACACAGTCATACCAAAAACTACATCTGTTTCTTGGCTGTAGCGACACAGCAACAATGCCCAGGTTGCCTGCACCAGATTATTGATCGTCAATTGATGCTGTCGTGCAAAAGACTGCACTGCGGCTGAGGAAGGCAGCGTTAACTGAAGAAATTGTTCACCAAAGCTTTCGTTCCCATTGTCCCGTGGCAATAGTCTATCCACTGTTATTGGCGTGGGTGCATTAAAACCTTGGAGTTTTTGTCGCCAAAATGCCACAGAATTAGCGACATCTTGTTGCTGGAGCCAAGCAATGTAGTTGCGGTAGCTGACAGTTGGTTGTAACGGTAAACGTTGCCTTTGAGAAAAAGCTAGATAAAAGTTTAACAGTTCTTTGAAAACTAAAGCTGACGACCAACCATCAAGCAATAAATGATGACTACTCCAAACAAACTCGTAAGTATCCCTATCCAACTGAATCAGATGTAGACGCATCAATGGAGCTTGCGAAAGTGGCAAACCCTGCTGCCGCTCCGAGTCAAGAAAAACCTCTAATTGCTGTTTCTGTTGTTCCACAGATAACTCTCGCCAATCATAGGTGAGGAGCGTTACCGGAACCTGTCGATACACGATTTGAAGCGGCTGGTTTAAAGACTCCCAAATGAACGCCGTGCGGAAGATGGAATGCCTTGCTACCACTTGCTGCCAAGCTGCATTAAAAGCTGGCACATCCACATTTCCCTTCAAGGTGCAAATTAAGATCTCAAAATATACACCGGAGTCAGGAGCATACAAACTTTCAAACAGCATCCCCTGTTGCATGGGAGATAACGGATAAATGTCCTCAACAGATGTTGTGAGAGTTTTGCTAAGTTCTGGTTTTAATTCTAAACTTGCCAACACTTGATCTAGTTCTCGTTGGTCAAGTTTGAGTAACGGGAAATCTGTGGGGGTATAACCTCCGTTCTCAGGAGATAAACAATGGGTAATTAGCTCTCGCAATGTGGCGACAAATTCAAGGGCAATATTCTCAATAGTGCTTTGCTGATGGACATTGGTGCTGTATGTCCAATCTATTTGCAGCCGTTCGTTTGTGATGATGGCGTTAATATCCAGCAGATAAGGACGCTTACCTTGTAAACTGTGGCTTTGTCCGCTCGACTCAGTCGCCAACTGAATCACAGAAGATGTGTTCAGAACTTGAGTAAATTGACCTAAATAATTGAAGCTAATTTCCGCAAGTGTCTGTGTCTGTAGTTGGGCAGCGATTTCTGGATCTGAACTCAGGTGACGCAATAAGCCGTAGCCAATCCCTTTGTGCGGAATGGCACGTAATTGTTCCTTGACAGATTTTAAAGCAGTACCGAGATGCTGTTTGTCTGTGGTTGACAGCGCCACATGTACAGGGAAAATCGTTGTAAACCAACCGACTGTGCGTGATAAATCGACACCATCAATAATATCTTCCCGCCCATGACCTTCTAAGTTGAACAGCACTGAGTCAGAGTGAGTCCAGGAGCTCAAAACCAGCACTAAGGCAGTCAGCAAGACATCATTAATCTGTGTTTTGTAAGCTTTCGGGACATCAAGTAACAGTGAGAGGGTTTCTGCTTCATTTAACGATACTGAGACTGTATTTGCTGTGGCAACAGTATTCGTTCCGACTATATAGTCTACTGGAATGGAAGCAAAGGCGGCGCGAGATCCACGCAACCAATAAGTTATTTCTGATTTCAAGACATCTGTTTGAGCAAATTCTGTCAGATGTTGCCCCCAATCTTTGAATGAGGTGGTTTTGGCAGGGAGTTGAATCGCTTTGCCGCTCTCGAGTTGCTGGTAAGCTGTGAGCAAATCTTCTAACAAAATCCGCCAGGACACACCGTCAACTACCAAGTGGTGGATTACGACCAGTAATCTTGCCTTTTTGTCAACCCCCAGCCAGAAAAAGGCCACTTGCACCAGATTTTCTTTTAGATTCAAACTCGCCTGTAAGGAAGTGGCGGTGGCAACGATAGCAGATTTGTACTCTGTTTCTGGGAGTGTGGATAAGTCTATAAAAGAGAAAGCAATGTGCTCACTCGGATCTGAGTGAATTTGCTGCCAACCTGATTGTGACTGTTTAAAGCGTAGGCGCAGAGCATCGTGATGTAATAGTAATTGCTGCCATACTTGCTCTAATAGTCCTGGCTGGAAGTTTGATGGTACACAGAGCAGAAATGATTGATTAAAGTGGTGCGGTTGTGGTAAGTTCTGCTCAAAAAACCAGTGTTGAATCGGCGTTAAGGGGAATTTACCTGTAATTAATCCTTGTTCAGGTAATATCTGGATCTCGCTTGAAGTGACTGCCACTGTAGCTAATTCGGCGATGGTTTGATGTGCAAATAATTGCTTGACACTGAGTTGCACATGAGCTTGCTTTGCTCTTGAGATGATTTGAATGCTGAGGATGGAATCGCCGCCGAGTTCAAAGAAGTTATCGTGAATGCCGACAAGCGGAACTCTCAGGACTTCAGCCCAAATAAGTGCTAGTATTTCCTCAATGGGGGTGCGGGGAGCTACTAAACTGACTTCTATTCCTCCACGTGACTCCGGTGCTGGTAGGGCGCTCTTGTCAATTTTGCCGTTAGGAGTTAGAGGTAGGGACTCCAAGATGACTATTGCACTGGGTACCATGTAGTCTGGTAGCTTGGCGAGGAGGAATTGCCGCAGTTCACTGATTGTCGGTGTTACCTCTAATTGTAGAACCACGTAGGCAACTAGGCGTTTGTTCTCTGGAATATCTTCGCGTGCGATGACACAAGACGCCTGCACATGGGGATGTTGGCTCAGGACTGTTTCTATTTCCCCCAATTCGATGCGGAAGCCCCGCAGCTTGACCTGATTGTCGATGCGTCCCAAGTATTCGATGTTACCATCACTTAAGTAACGTGCTAAATCTCCTGTTTTATAGAACCGCGAATGGGAGTCAGCGCTAAAGGGGTTGGGAATGAATTTCTGTTGAGTTAATTCTGGGCGGTTGAGGTAGCCAGTGGCCAAAGAGGCACCACCAATGTGTAACTCTCCTGGTACACCAACGGGAACTGGTTGTAGGTGAGAGTCAAGAATGTATACAGTTTTGTTAATCAGAGGACGACCAATAGGAATTTTTTTCAGATTGATGTGTTCACTCAACTGGGAAAGAATCTCAAACAGGGTTGCGGTAATCGTCGTCTCCGTGGGACCATAAGCATTGACTAGACGAACACGAGACATTGGGCTTTGTTGCCAAAGTGCAACATCTGAGGGCAACATAACATCTCCACCAACAACGACAAGTCTCAGTTGGCTGTTGGCATGCAACACAAGTGTATTAACCCACTCTTGAGCCAATTGTTGCCAATAGGCTGTTGGGAGATTAACGACAGTGAGTTGAAAATCTGCAATGATTTTTTGGAAGGTTGTGGGAGTCCATATATCTGAGCCTCGGAGTACTAAGGTAGCGCCAACCAGGAGTGTAGGGAATATCTGTTCTAATGAGGCATCGAAGTTGATTGAGGCAAACTGAAGTACGCGATCGCTCTTTCCAAGTGCGTAAGCTTGTTGAATAATACTACAGTGGTTGGCGATCGCCCCATGTGGGATGAGAACCCCTTTGGGTATGCCTGTAGATCCTGATGTATAAATCACATAAGTCAAGTTACCTGCTTGCACACCAGTGATTAAATTGTCCTGACTCAACTGAGAAATGACTTGCCATTCAGCATCCAAGTATACACGCTGCGCTTGACCTTCAGGTAGCTTGTCAATGAGATGCTGTTGAGTGAGTAGGACACTAACTTGAGCATCAGTCAACATAAAACTTAAGCGTTCAGTAGGATACTCAGGATCAAGCGGCACATAAGCCCCACCCGCTTTAAGAATCCCCAATAGTCCCACCACCATCTCTAATGAGCGCTCCACACAAATACCCACCAGCACATCGGGGGACACTCCTAATGAGCGCAAGTAATGCGCCAACTGGTTAGCACGACAATTCAATTCGTGGTATGTCAGTTGTTGATTTTCAAACACCACAGCCACGGCATCGGGTGTACTCAAAGACTGCGCTTCAAATAACTGATGGATACATTTATCGCAGGCGTAATCTACCCTTGTATCATTCCACTCCACCAATAACTGCTGTTGCTCAAGTTCGCTCAGCAGAGGTAATTGTGCTATACGCTCAACAGGATTGGCAACAATTGCCTCAAGCAAAGTGACAAAATGAAGAGTCATCCGCTCAATCGTGCTGGCATCAAACAAATCAGTATTGTACTCCCACACCCCCACCAGTCCACTATTGGTGTTCTCCATTGATAAGCTCAGATCAAACTTAGCAGTGTGAGTTTCAAATTGCAGTGGACTGACACTTAACCCAGTTAACTCCACAGAAGACAACGGCGCGTTCTGAAGTACAAACATTACCTGGAACAGTGGTGTATAGCTCAGATCACGCTCTGGCTGCAATGCTTCGACTAACATTTCCAACGGTAAGTCCTGATGAGCATATGCTGATAGAGCCATGGACTTGACTCGCTCCAATAACTCACTGAACCTGGGATTGTCAGCTAAATCAGTTCTCAAGATAATTGTGTTGACAAAAAAGCCGATTAACCCTTCGATTTCTCGGCGATTGCGGTTGGCAATTGGTGTCCCCACCAAAATATCTGTTTGTCCGGTGTAGCGGT
>CALMVQ010000187.1 GCA_937873135.1 uncultured Scytonema sp.
TTTTCTCCCCACTTTTTCATAGCTTTTTCGATTTCAATTTGTTTTCTTTCTTTTAAAAAGATCATCCAGAACTTAACTTCGGCGATGTAGCTTATACCCTCAATAGTGGTCGCCAGGGTTTTAATTACCGACGGATATTAATTTGTCATGAATCAGAAGATGTTATCAAAGCTCTTAGTAACTTAGAGCCAAAACAAGTTTTGACTAATTATACAGAGATTACAGATCGGTCTGTTGTCTTTATGTTTCCCGGTCAAGGTTCCCAGTACGTGAATATGGCGCGGGAAATTTACCAAACCGAGACAGTATTTACTGAACAAGTTGATTATTGCTCAGAAATTCTTAAACCCCTACTAGGGCTAGATTTACGTCATATTCTTTACCCCAGTGAAGAAAAAATTGATGAGGTATCAAAGCAACTTCAACAGACAGAAATTGCCCAACCTGCTATTTTTGTGATTGAGTACGCCCTAGCTAAATTATGGCAGTCATGGGGAGTGGAGCTACAAGCTGCGATCGGTCATAGTATTGGCGAATATGTAGCAGCAACTCTAGCAGAAGTTTTTTCCCTAGAAGATGCCTTATATCTAGTAACAGCACGCGGACAGATGATGCAGCAACTCGAGAGCGGGGCAATGCTTTCTGTTCCCCTGCCCGTAGACAAGGTAAAATCCCTATTAGGGTCAGAACTTTCTGTTGCCGCGATTAATCAACCCTCACAATGTGTAGTTTCTGGCTCTATAGCAGCAATAAATACACTACAAAATCAGTTAGCTGCTCAAGGGATTGAATGCCGTCCTCTGCACACGAACCATGCCTTCCATTCTCAAATGATGGAACCAATCTTAGAGGCATTTGCAGAACGAGTCAAAAAAATTACTTTAAATCCGCCAAAAATTCCTTATATTTCCAACCTTACTGGTACTTGGATTACAGTCACCCAAGCCACAAATCCTAACTACTACGCTCAACATCTGCGCTCCACAGTGCTGTTTGCCCAAGGTGTAGAGAAATTATTGGCAACACCTGAGCAAATCTTACTAGAGGTGGGGCCAGGACACACACTAACTACATTAGTCAAGAGACATCCAGACAAAGCAGCTGCACAAACAGTCTTGACTTCGGTACGCCATCCTCAAGAAAAGCAATCGGATAATCGTGTTTTATTCACTACATTAGGTCAACTCTGGCTGGCTGGGGTGAAGGTAGATTGGTTTGGATTCTATAGTCAGGAGGAATATTACCGTCTTCCCTTACCAACTTATCCCTTTGAACGCGAACGTTATTGGATTGATCCCCCACAAAAGGCAGCTTGGGGACAGTTGCAAATCTTACCCTCAACATCACAATTGTGGACATCGCTCATACAAGCAGGTCAAAACCAAGCAAGTGTGAGAAATGCAGAACTCAACGAGTTAACATATCAAGAAAACAGACAGTGGTTGGATCGTTTATGTACAGCTTACATTAATTCTGCTTTCAAGCAAATAGGGGCTTTTAGCAATCCCGAAGAAAAGTATTCATTGGAGAATTTGTTGGCGCAATGCCATATTTGTCCTCGCTATCAGCAATTGTTGTCTAGATGGTTGCAAATATTGGTGGAACAAGGACAACTACAGCAACAGGAGGGATTCTTTACTGGGCTAGTGCCATGTTCACAAGATTATATTAATGAACATTTAGAAGAAGTTAGAGCGAGGTTTGCTTCTACATCTTTAGTAGATTTAGATTTAGTGCAACGCTGTGGTGAAAATTTAGCTGCTGTTGTTGTTGGTGAACAAGAACCATTAGAGATTTTCAATGAACTAATTTACCAAAAAGAAAACAACAATTCACATTCAGAATCTACCTTAAATACTTACTACAACTCTATCTTGCGCTCAAGCCTGCAACAGGTGGTCAAGTCATTGCCATCATCGATTCACCTGAGAGTTCTGGAAATCGGTGGGGGTACTGGTATGTCTACGCAAGCATTACTACCTGTGTTGCCGCCCAAACAAACCAACTATACTTTTACTGATATTGGTAGCGGTTTCCTGACTCAAGCGCAACAGAAGTTTAACGACTATCCATTTGTTGAATATCGATTACTAGACATAGACAAGTCGCCAATTGAGCAAGGGTTTGAAAAGTATAGCTTTGACGTAATAATAGCCTCTAATGTGTTGCACGCAACTCGGAACATAGATCAAACCCTCCACCATGTCCGCTCTTTATTAGCTCCTGGCGGCTTCCTCTTACTATGGGAAATAACTCAGCCGAAAATAGACTTTGATATCAGTTGGGGTCTGCTGTTGAAACCTTTAGATGATAAAAGACGCAACCCAGGTCAGCCTTTTATCATCCTAGACCAGTGGTTTGAAGCACTACGCGATCAAGATTTTGTTCAAGTTGCTGCATTTCCTGAAACTGAAGCGTTTGAGCATAAAATTATTATGGCTGTTGCTTCTGCATCAGCCGCATTTAGCACAAAATCTGGGCAAAAAGAGACTGACCAGAAATCAGAGATTTCATTACAAAGAAAGCCGGATGTTCTTCAGCCAGAAAAATTATCTGCACTCCACTCAAGACCTAACTTGCCAAATTCATATATAGCTCCCCGTGATGAAATTGAGCAGAAAATTGCCGAGATTTGGCAAGAATTATTAGGAGTTAAACAGGTGGGAATAGATGACAACTTTTTTGAGTTAGGAGGAGATTCTTTAATAGCTGTTCAAGTTCTGTCCCGATTGCGAAAAAGTTTGTCTATTAAATTAACTGTAGCCAGTTTATTTGAGTCTCCCACAATAGCTGAAATAGCACCAAAGCTAGACAAAAAACACCAAAAAAGAAGTACTAAAGCAGGTGTAATTGGTAGAGAAAAAATAGAAATATGAGCAACATGAAAAAGTTTTTAGATAAATATCGAATCTGACAAAATAAGTTGTGATTAGCTGACACATTCTGCTGAACTCGTTGACAATATGAAGGATATGATTCTATGAATCTCAAGCAATTTGTAGTAGAACTCTCTCATCAGGATGTGGAGTTGTGGGTTGAAGGCGATGCCTGCGGCGGGCAAAGCCAACGCTTGTGCGTTGATGCTCCAGAGGGAGTATTGACACCAGAAACTCGTGACTTATTAACTAAGCATAAAACAGAACTTATTTTGTTGCTGCACCAGGAAAATGCGGACACCGCTACAGATTTACCTCTGATTAAAGCCCAGCGTCCTCAGAACTTACCTCTGTCTTTTGCTCAAGAACGACTCTGGTTATTAAACCAGTTGGAACCAGATAACCCCTTTTACAATGAACAAGTAGCTCTAAAAATTCATGGTAAGTTGAACGTCGTGGCGCTAGAGCAAAGCTTCAACAAAATTATCTCTCGCCACGAAGCCTTACGTACCAACTTCCGCACCTTCAACGAACAGCCAGTTCAGGTAATTGCTGAAAGCTTAACCTTAAATTTGTCAGTAGTAGACCTAACAGAGCTGCTTGAAAGTGAAAGAGAAATCGCTTGCCAGCAATTAGCTACGGCAGAAGCTATTCGACCCTTTGACCTCGCTAACTCTGGTTTAATCCGAGCTTCTGTGCTTAAACTCACAGAGGTAGAACACGTCTTGTTACTAACATTTCACCACATTATTTTCGATGCTTGGTCAATGGGCGTATTGATGCAGGAGTTAGCAACCATTTACTCAGCCCTCTGCAATAACTTGCCCCCAGAGCTACCAGAGCTACCAATTCAGTATGCCGACTTTGCTATTTGGCAACGGCAATGGTTGCAAACAGAAGTACTGCAAACGCAGCTGGATTATTGGAAGCAACTACTCAAAAACGCTCCTAACTTACTAGAATTACCCACAGACAGACCAAGACCAGCTATTCAAACTTTCCACGGCGCACTCCAAAGTGTCGAATTTTCAGTTGAACTGACTGAAGCGATCGCCAATTTCAGTCGGCAAGAGGGAGCCACCCTCTTCATGACGCTGTTCGCGGCATTTGTTACCTTGCTTTATCGCTATACAGGCTCGGATGATATTGTAGTAGGTACGCCTCTTGCTAAACGCGATCGCTTGGAACTTGAACAGTTAATTGGCTTTTTTGTCAACACTTTAGCACTACGTACCGATTTATCAGGCAACCCCAGTTTTCAGCAGTTGCTCAGTCGAGTGCGGCAGGTGATGCTGCAAGCTTACACTCATCCAGACCTCCCCTTTGAGGAATTGGTAAAAGTATTGCAGCCACAACGAGACCTCAGCCATACACCACTGTTTCAAGTGATGTTTGTCCTCGAAAATGCGCCTATATCTGATATAGAACTGCCTGGGCTAACTGTCAGTTCATTCGGTACAGAAAGGACAACTGCCAAGTTTGATTTAACTTTATTCATTAAAAATACTACCTCTGGGCTGGTAGCTGCGTGGCAATATAATACAGACTTGTTTGACTCTGGCACGATGGAGCGGATGGCAGGTCATTTTGTGACCTTACTCGAAGGTGTTATCGCCAACCCACAACAGCAAATTTCCCAATTGCCCCTGCTGACACAAGTTGAGCAACAGCAGTTGTTAGTAGAGTGGAACAATACTCAAGTAGATTATCCCCGTGATAAATCTATCCATCAGTTGTTTGAGGAGCAGTGTTTGATTACACCCAATGCAGTGGCGGTGGAGTTTGGCAATCAACAACTGACCTACTATGAGTTGAACTGTCGTGCTAACCAATTAGCCCATTATCTAAAGTCTTTGGGTGCGAAAGCCGATGTGCTAGTTGGGTTATGTGTTGAGCGTTCCTTAGAAATGGTCGTAGGACTATTAGGGATTCTTAAGGCAGGTGGGGCTTATGTGCCACTTGATCCAAATTATCCTCAAGAACGTTTGGCTTTCATGTTAGAAGATGCTCAAGTTTCAGTATTGCTGACCCAGCAGTCACTCGTTGAGAGACTACCTGAGCATCAAGCAAAACTTGTTTGCTTAGATACTGACGCTGGACTGTTTTCTCAATCCAGTCAGGAAAATCTTATCTCTAGTGTACAAGTTAATAACTTAGCTTATGTAATTTACACGAGTGGTTCTACAGGTCAACCTAAACTCATATCTTGCACCTGGAAATTTCGATGTCAATTCCTTGACTAAGTGCTA
>CALMVQ010000188.1 GCA_937873135.1 uncultured Scytonema sp.
GCAATCACCGGAACTGAAGTTAACTTGTATCGTGCCAGGATGCGGCGGATAGCATAGTCCAATACTACTCATAGTCGTGGTGCCAGTTCTTGTCTGCAGAACCAGAATTATGATGATCGCTGTGTAGATGATGAAAGGCAAATATCGATCCCATCAGTTGCGTGAGTATCGCCATCAGCGGTGGATGGCTAATGGCCAGCCATGCTCTCCTAGAGAGCCGGTCCACTAATATATGTTGACAAAACCCAAAATATATGTGTTCAGGAAACCCGCCTATTTTGGGCTAAATATTTAGGTCAGATTTTTGGCGATCGCATTAAAACGGGGAGTCTAAATGTTCGATTTGAACAACACCCATATTTTGCATTTTACGTCAACTACTTCTACTGGACCGGCTCTCTAGTTCCAATTCCATTAGAGGAGGTGGTTGAGGCGTCTTCATGTGGCAGCATACAATTGACTGATTGCGTAGCCCCCCATCTACCCAGTGGTCTACCTCGTGCTTTAGTCACTCCACCAGCTTGGTTGGTAAAAACGATGGCAGCACGAGGAAACCATACTCTGCAAATTCGCTGATCTGTCTAGCATTTAGTGGTTCGGCTACTAGAGGAGTCAGCAACGATGTTTCTATACGTTGCACTTACATTATCTCCTTTTCCTAAAATTATTAATTTTTTCGTCCCTCCAACAACACAGCCTCTCGGTCATCTCGTCCCAAACCTTGCGCCATTACCCCGTCTTGATGCAAGAATTTTAAGTCCGGATGTAGTGGTATGCAGGCTTGATCGGTTAGTAAATTATTGACAACAATGACTTGATGCCTTTGTAACAATAAGTAATTAGTAACAGGTGAACCGATAAATCCTGCTCCACCACTGACAATGACCTTCATATACTCCTCTTAAACTCTAATTCATGGTGATGATTCAGATGATTAATTTTTACCAACTCATCACTGCTTGGTGCAGGGTAATTCAAACAGAGGTTTTTTCTTCTTACTTATAGTGATACTAATCAAAAGTAAAAAACTAGTAAAATGCGATCGCCAAAATCGAAAACTTTAAGAGGATGTTTGAAAAGTCGGCAATTGAGTAAAAAAAGCACTCAGGGCTAATCGCAGTTAATAAGTAAACACAACAGCACCACGCTCGAGCGATGAGTAAATCATACTCCACCAACCTAACCTGATTCGGATTATGGTGAGGCGATTAGCATAAAATCTTACCCTCAATAACTTTTCAGAGGATGTTTTAAAAGTGGGGGGCTATTGTAAGAAAGCTCACAAGGCTAAAGCTGAACGCGGGCAAAAAGATACATGGGCGAAAACGGCATCTAACAGTAGATTTACTGGGACTAGTTTGACAAAGAAAGGCAGAGGGCAGAAAGCAGACGGCAGAAGGTAAATTTCTTAAAAATCCTTCAGGAGTGGGTTTAAAGCCCACCAAAAGGCAAAGTCTGCCGGGGGAAACTTCCCCCGGCGAGCTTTGCGCAAAGCTCGCGGGAGAGAGTACTCTCTCCCGCAGACTTTGCAATAAAAATGTATTTCGAGACGCGTAGCGCGGCGAAATACGGCGTCCTTATGTAAAGTCTGCCGGGGGAAGCAGGCATAAAAGTACAAACGCTTTGTTCACAGCACAACATCCAGTTACTCTTAAAGTAAGTAGAATTAGCTATCATATATTGCATGAATATTAGCGAGAAATAACCAACAATTATCCGGAATTAAACGGTGTCCGCATTCATGATTTAAGACACACGTTTGCCTGTGAGCGCGTAGGTTTAGTGTCTCTTGAAGAATTACGCGCATTAATGGGACATGAGAGCATTCAAACAACTTTACGCTACCAAAAAGTGACTTCACAGAAAGCTGAATCAGCTGCACGTCGTGCCTTTGATGTTCTGATTAATACATACCATTAAGTGATATTAACTGCAACCAGAATGTTCAGTTATGCTCATAGTACAAATGTAAAAAATCTTATTTTGATTTGAATTAAAAATGTGTACTCAAAAGAATATAAAATACCTTTTGGTTGAAAAGTGAGAGATAAACTAGTTCCTGATCATTCCTGGCGATTTTGTGTTGCAAATATTACTTGAATGACCTTAATAGAGCGTACCGCTTACCCTAAATTTAAACAATTACCTGACCCAAAAGAACTGGCAGAACTTTATACACCAACAGAAACAGAAATTAAGTTTGTCAAGTCTCGTACCAAGAGCCACTCAGGGTTTCTCTGTTTCATGGTAATGTTAAAATCTTTCCAGCGGCTTGGATATTTTCCTCATCCGGAGTGCGTGCCCATTGCGGTTATTAAACATTTGCGGTCGTATTTAAAGTTACAAGACTGGATAAAAGCAATTCCCTCGGAACGCCAGCGCTACAATTACGAAAATGCGATTCGGGAATATCTGGGGGTTAAACAATACGATAAACCAGCCCAAAAATTGATTGCGATCGCGATTGCAACATCTGCAGAAGTTAAGAATCATCCGGCTGATTTAATCAACGTAGCGATTGAAGAATTAGTTAAGGAAAGGTATGAACTACCTGCGTTTAGCACCCTTGACCGTTTGGTCGGTCATATTCGCGCTTCGGTTAACGACTTTCCGGGTGCAAAGCATCCAGATATTGAACACCCGCAACTTGGATTATTCGCGTACTACTTAACGTATTTAATACTCAAATTCGACTCTAAATTACATATTTGAGGAAAATAATCTATATTTTTAGATACAAAAATAAATGCGCTTACCTTGTAATTGATTGCAACAATGATGTTATTATTGGTATTGTACTTAGACAATTTTAAATAAGAAGCAATTAGGTTATCAAGGAGTAATTTGCCAACAGAAAAACTATTGTGTGGTACAGTTGTTCTCGTTCAAAGCAGGTAAATCCTCAAAGTTTAAAGGTTTTATATTTAAGATATGGCTATGCCATACCAATATAGTCAGCGTTAGATAACTGCTCAAATTCATGTTTTGGTCTAATTTGTTGCGCGAATATTTAAAGTAGTTGCATAACCCAACAGCTTAACTGTAGATGCTTCATTGCTTTGAATGAATTTGGCAGTAAAATTCACACGCAAGAACATTAATACCACTCATTCTTTGCCCAATGAGACATTATGAAAATCTTGGTCGTTGATGATGATGAACAAATTTTAACACTCATTCGTTCTGCTTTATCTCAACAGAACTATATTGTTGATGTCGCCACTGATGGTGAGATGGGTTGGGGATTCTTAGAAGCAAATCCCTATGCTCTAGTGCTGTTAGACGTGATATTGCCGAAGCTGAACGGGATCGAATTGTGTCGGCGACTCCGCAACCAGAAAAACGAAACGCCTATTCTCATGCTTACGAGCCGTGGACAGAGCACGGATAAAGTTTTGGGCTTAGATACGGGAGCCGATGACTATGTAGTGAAACCCTTTGATATTCACGAGTTGGTGGCGAGAGTTCGGGCATTGCTGCGGCGTGGTGTGACCACAACCCCCATCCTCGAATGGGGGGCACTTCAGTTTGACCCCTCTTCCCAGGAAATCACCTATGGAGGACAGAAGCTGAATCTCCGTCCTAAGGAATTGTCATTACTAGAACTGTTTTTACGCCATCAACAGCGGGTATTCAGCCGCCAAGCAATTTTGGATCACCTTTGGTCACTGGAGGATTCGCCCAACGACAGTACAGTCAAGGCGCATATTCGCGGCATTCGACAAGCATTCCAAGCTGTGGGTGTTCAGGCTCCAATCGAAACGCTTTACGGACAAGGCTATCGTCTCGATCCGGCGTTTTTAAATTCTCGATCGCTGTCTTTATCTGAGCCAGTTTCCTTGATCGCCTCTCCTGCCAATCCCGACTTATCCTCCCTAGTGCAGCAGGTTTGGCAGCATGTTCAACAACAGAGTTGGCAGCGAGTGCTGCAATTGGAAACTATCGTCCAGACTTGGAGGCTCGTCGGTTTCACTCCAGATTCCCTAGAGCAGGCAACGACAATAGCACATCAATTGGCGGGAGTCATGGGTTCCTTCGGTTTTGATGCGGCTTCCAAGTTGGCGAAGTGCCTAGAGTATTACTTCAGCCTGAATCTGATCGCCACTTTAGAAGTCATGCAAGTGGAGCAATTGGTGAGGGAATTGCGGCAGTTGGTTGAGCAGGCGATGACGAAATTCCCACCTACCCCACTCCGGGAGGTGGCTGGTCGAGTTTTGCTGATTTCACGAAATCAAACTTGGTTGAATGAAATAGTTACTGCTGCCGAACTCACTCACATAGGTTGGCAATTTGATCGCTGTTCGCCTACGACTGTACATCAGCCATTAAGTCGGCAGCACCCTGATGTGATTGTGCTGGAACTCTCTCAATCCCATCGGCAAACAGATTGGAGTTTGCTCGCCACCTTGGCAAACAATAGTCAACTAAAGGTGGCAATTTGTGTGGTGGCTGAAACGGATGATGCCAGCGATCGCCTGCAAGCTGCTCAAAAGGGCGCTGAAGTTTTTCTGTGCAAAAGCTGTTCCTCGGCTACAAAAATACTGCAAACTTTGGCACAGATAAATCCCCGTAACCAGTTAGCATCCATGAAAGCGTTAGCGATGACAAGCCCTCCCTTGCAAGACGTGACGGCAGTCGGCATCCGTGCTGAAGTTGAGAAGGCAGAGGGCAGAAGGTAATCCCCATAAATAAATTTAGGGGATTCAATAAGGACGCCGTATTTCGCCGCGCTGCGCGTCTCGAAATACATATTTTTCTTTATTTCATAAATAAATTTAGGGGCTTTAAACCCGGTGGCATCGGGCAAACCCGAGCGATCTCTTCCCTTCTGCCTTTCTTCGGTCATGTCATGAATTATACCGACAATTGAAAGCATAGCTTGCAAAAATATGTGTAATCCACCTACGCGCATCTAGTGGCGTTACATAGTATAAGCAGTAGATAACTGAAGTAAAAAAGTATGTTTGTACTTTATTACGGTGCGTTCTTCCAAGATCACCTTTCGTTGACAGACTGGGAAGAATTTTGAATAATTAGGTCTGATACGCCATAAGCTACTTAAAACGTTGGATAATTTATTTTTTAGCGCTCCTAAGAGTATGAAAATAGGTCATCACTGGATATCATTGGTCACGATTGCTGTGGGAGTGACGGCTATAACTCTGGGGCTGCAATGGACGGGTTGCCTGCAACTGCTAGAATGGACAGTCTTAGATCGTTGGTTCCGGCAACGACCTGTAGAACACTCTCAGCCTCCAGTAGTGATTGTCACCATCGATGAAACCGACATTCGCCAGCTTGGGCAATGGCCGATTTCCGATCACCAATTAGCCCGCTTACTCCAGCAAATCAAACGCCAACAGCCTGCTGTAATTGGCTTGGATCTGTACCGTGATTTACCTATCGAACCAGGGCATCTGGAATTACAGCAGGTGTTTGCCAATACGCCCAATTTGATTGGCATTCACAAGATCCTGGGTAATATGACTGGGGTAGCAGTTGCGCCACCAGCAATTCTGTTCGAGCGCGATCAAGTGGCTTTTAATGATTTGGTGGTGGATACCGATGGGCGGATTCGCCGCCATTTGCTGACCATCCGTTACCAGAATCGGGTCACACAGGCACTAGGCACACGGCTTGCCTTGAACTACTTGCAACGTCAGCAAATTACCCCCCAAATTGTGGATGCAAAAAGCCAAAAGATTCGCCTCGGTCAAACGGTTTTCTCTCCGCTCACAGATAATATGGGAGGTTATGTCCGCGCCGATGTAGGGGGCTATCAAATTCTGTCGAACTATTTACGAGTGTCCGGAGGCATTCCCACAGTGACGATGCGGCAGGTGTTGGGCGATCGGTTATCACCAGATCTCCTGCGAAACAAAATTGTCCTGATCGGAGCCAAGGCCGAAAGTCTCTGGGGTGATCGCTTTTATACGCCTTACTCTACTAATAGCGATAGTATGTGGGCGGGTGTGGAAATCCATGCTAATCTGGCTGCCCAATTGGTGGACTCAGCACTGGCGGGGCGACCGTTGCTACAGTCTCTCCCAAAACCTTTAGAGTGGGTCTGGATTTTGCTTTGGGCGAGCCTGGGGATCGATAGCGCTTTCCAACGAAAGGCTAGGCAAGCATTTTTGCAGATTCCACTGCTCCTAGGCATTTTGACGATCTCAACCTATGGTGTATTTTTGCTGGGGTGGTGGCTGGTGTTGGTTGCTCCGCTGATTGCTTGTAACAGTGGTTGGCTATTCACCTGGAGCTATCTGGTTTGGCAAACCTTGAAACAAACCAATCAACACCTCGAATTAACGGTTCAAGAGCGTACCCAGGAACTTCAACAAAAAAATACTGCCCTTGAACAAGCCAGGATCGCAGCTGAAGCCGCCAATCACGCAAAAAGCATGTTCCTTGCCAGTATGAGCCATGAATTGCGGACTCCCCTGACTGCGATTCTAGGCTTTAGCAGTCTGCTGACCCGTTCTCCTGCCCTCAGCCGCACCGACAAGGAACATGTGGAGACAATCAACCGCAGTAGTGAGCACTTGTTGAGCTTAATTAACGATGTTTTAGAGTTGGCCCAAATCGAAGCTGGCTCGACTAGCTTGCATCGAATGCAAATAGATTTACCCAGTTTATTAACCACGGTGCGCAGCATGGTTCAGCTTAAAGCAACAGCCAAATCCCTAGAGCTAGCGTTTGCCATTCCCGACGAATTACCTCGCTATATAGAAATTGATGAGGGCAAGCTGCGACAAATTCTGATTAACCTCCTGGCTAATGCGATTAAATTCACCGAAACTGGAATGGTGACACTGCGGGTTCAGTATCAGGGTGATTCAGCTGGTGGACTCAATCTAAAAGGAGAAACTACTCAAAACGGGACGCTCCACTTTGAGGTAGAAGATACGGGTACTGGAATTGCAAAAGAAGAAATCAACGATGTCTTCCAGCCCTTTGTACAAGCCCAGGCAGAGAAAAATATCCAGCGTGCCCGGAGCGGGGTGGGGCTAGGCTTATCAATTAGCCATCAGTTTGTGCAACTCATGGGCGGACAAATTGGGGTTCGCAGTACTCTCGGTGAAGGTAGCCTGTTTTTCTTTGAGATTCCGGCGATCGTTCTCCCTGACATTAAACTTAGCAATGTCAATACGGATGCAATACTTACTCAGCTTACCGCCCAAGCACCGAACTATCGCATTCTTGTCGTCGATGATGAGGTGGATAATCGCCAGCTAATCTGCACTTGGTTGATGGATATTGGCTTTGAGGTGAGTGGTTTGTCCACTGGTGCAGAAGCGCTCGCCTGCTGGCAGGCATGGCATCCCCATCTGATTTTGCTGGATATTCACTTACCGGATCTAGATGGCTATGAAGTAGCACGGCGGATTCGGGTGATCGCCCAGGAAAATCTCACACGACACGATCAGCATACTGACTTAGAAGAAGAAACAATTATTTTGGCGGTTACAGCAGGGATGTTTCAGGATAGTTACACCGATCTGTTAGCTGCAGGTTGTGATGATGTGATTTGGAAACCCCTCAAGGAAATTACCTTATTGACAAAAGTTAAGGAATATTTGCAAATTTCTATCAAACCATAATTTGACCAGTTTTTTACTTTTGTTTGGTCTAATTGATTTTTAGTGGTTTTGTTTACCTTAACTGAGCCGCAAACGAGCGCAAATTTTATGATTGTCTTAAAATGCAACTATTTGCAAAAACTGAAGTTCCTATTTTGGATTCTTGGTTGCTGGATTCTCTTGGGCTTCCTGTTCGGTTATTCACAACACTTCCATGTTACCAGATCTCCCTAATTTATTTTCCACCTCTGAATCTCAACCAGAGCCATTACTTATAATACCATCCTTTTCTTACTATATTCGCAAACTTCTTCGACAAAGTATCGATCAGCTTCAAACCGCTTTAGATGGGTATGGTAATACACCTAGCAATCCGATCAAGGACCTAGATGCTACCTTGGCACAGCTATACCCTCAGCTTACAAACCGCAACTTGGCGGTGATTCAGTTAGAAAAATTGGTGCTTTCCCATCAAAATATGTGGGCAAAGAGTCAAGGTCAAAGTCCTGTACTCAACAAGATAAAACTTGAGATATTTACCTGGTTAGGCTACCACTTTGAACCGACCACGTCCCAAACTGTGCTGATTATCGATGATGTTCTAGAGAATATTGCTTTGTTGTCTAATATTCTCCAATCAGCAGGCTATCAAGTTCACAGTGCAATGAGCGGGCAACTGGCACTGAGCCTAGTTCAAGAAATTCAGCCTGACCTCATTCTACTGGACATCCTCATGCCCGATATTGATGGTTATCAAGTATGCCAAAGATTAAAAAAAATGCCTCAAACTCAAGCCATTCCGGTCATATTTTTGAGTGCCCTCGATAGCTTAGACGATCGCGCCAAAGCGAAAGAACTGGGTGGTGTTAACTACATTGCTAAACCCTTTACGGTAAATGCACTTCTCGAAAAAGTCACCCAACATCTTCCATTCCCCCAGCCTCAAGCATTCATGTTTGGTCAGCATCTAGAGCAACTCCCTACTCATGAATGGAATGAACAATCGAATGCTAACATTTTTGATTCCAAAGATGGAGCCTTTCAGGTAACGATAGATGGTCGCTATCTGCGAGTCAATTACCAGTTAGCGCAGTTATTTGGTTATTCATCCCCACAGGAAATGCTGACTACAATTCCCAACGTATGGCAGCATCTTTATGTCGATTCCCAGCACCAAGAAGTTTGGCTTCTTTGCCGCCAGCAGGTCAACCAAATGATTTCCATCCCAGCACAGATCTATTGCAAAGATGGTCATATTTTGTCCATTGTGGAGCAGGTACGAGCTGTACAAGATTCCTTTGGTAACTTGTTACTCTACGAGGGAATTGTCCAACCGCAATTCTAGACTATAAAAATCTACCGTAGCAGGTAGTTAGGAATGGATTTTTAGGCAATTTACCTTCTGCCCTCTGCCTTTCTTTTGTAAACACCAGACTCTCTTTGAGTAGAGTTTTTAGTAACTAGCTCCTTAATCTATGAACCTAACGCTGACGAACCAGTATGACTTTATACCACGCTACTTCCGACTGGCACTTGCCAACGTCCTATCGAATATTATGGTGCCACTGGCTAATTTAGTCAGTATCATGTTCTTAGGTCATCTCTCTCAAATCCACCACCTCGCTGGAGTAGCCCTAGCAGGAAACCTGCTTAACGTTCTCTACTTTGTTTTATCGTTTTTACGAATGGGCACCACTGGGGTAACAGCACAAGCAGTCGGACGAGATGACCGAGAGGGTGTGCTATTGGTGGGACTGCGTAATGGTTTAATTGCTCTGGTGCTGGGGGTTGCAATCGTAGTGTTGCAGTACCCGTTGGGGGTGTTGGGGATTGCTCTACTAGATGTCGCCCCAGAGGTTAAGTCTTCAGCTCTAGCGTATTTTAACACCCAGATTTGGGGAGCGCCTGCCATTTTGCTCAGCTTTGTCCTGCTTGGCTGGTTTCTGGGACGGGAAAAAAATGGCTTAGTTGTGCTGTTGTCGGTCGTGGGCAACGCTGCCAAAATCGCACTCGACTACCTGTTTATTATCCACTTGGGGTGGGAAAGTACAGGTGCTGGAGTGTCTTATGCTATAAGCCAATATCTCACCCTATTGGTGGGATTGATTTTTTTGTGCAAAGAAATCCAGTGGCTTGAGGTACGAGAAGTAGCTGGAAAAATTTGGGACATAAAAGCTATACGCTCCACCTTAACTCTCAATGGAAACATCTTTGTCAGCAATTTCGCTTTTCTGTTTACCGCCTTGACGTTTAACTACGAAGGGGCACAAATGGGGACGATTATCTACGCTCAAAATGCCTTGCTCTTACAAATATGCAATTTGAGCGTATACATTGTTGAAGGATTGGGATTCGGCATGGAAACTCTAATCGGAAATTTTAAAGGGAAAGGAGCCAAAGAACAGTTAGTACCCCTGGCTGGAGTTTGTGTCTCAACTGCTCTGCTGGTGGGGTTGGTTTTAGGCGGAGTGTGTTGGCTATTTCCCGATACTGTTTTTGGGTTGTTAACCAACCACACGGAAATCATTGAGAATATTGATATTTTTATTCCCTGGTTGCTACTTGTGCTAGTATGCAGTTCAATAACTATCATGCTAGAGGGGTACTTCTTGGGTTTGGCTCAAGGGCATACTCTCCGCAATGTTAGCTTAGTCGCCCTTGGGGTAGGATTTTTACCTGCGGATGTAGCCGCTGTTAAATTTGAGAGTAACCATATCTTGTGGTTGGCTTTCTTTTTGTTCGACGCTATTAAAATGGTGATGCTTGGGGTACAAATGCCCAAGACATTTGGGGGTGATGTTGAGTCCGATAGTGTATCTCTTCCAGCTTTAGAAGCTTCTGGCGCCTTAACTTTGACTATAGAAGAAACCAGTCAACAGATGGTAGCTGAAAAATTGGAGGTAGGTCCGGATGAGGGGTCACAATAATTCGTATGTGTAGCAAGCATTTTAGACTTGGGAATCTAAACAAGCTTATAAATTAGGAAAGCCTGTCTGGATAAGGGTTTGGCGGTTTGGAAAGCAAAATTAGTCTAAACTCCAATTTGAAATGACAGCAGTGAATAAACTTTTGTTATCGGAAGTTCATTTCTGTCAAACTCCCAAGACTCATAGTTAATCAAATATTCAACTGGTATTTTGACCTCCAACTGGACAACGTTGAGGTTTAATATTGCTTACTTTGTCACAACGGGATTTTTTTTGAGTTGTGGCAATTTTATCACTCAGATGCTACCGGATTTGATATCAAATAATAAATCAGATTTTTTAGTTATGTATAGGAATAGTATTTGATTTTTGAAAAAGACTACGAGATAATACGGTGAGGTACATGTGTCTAACAGCGAACAATGATAAACCAGCATTTACAGGACGCGATACCTTCGGTGAGCTTCGCTAACGCAGAACTGCAAGAATTTATCGCTCTTCGTCCAGAAGCCCGTGAGGTAAGGAAAGCGTTGGCAGTTAAGCTGATTTATCAAGGTTACCTGTACGAAGAGATTCAGACGATTTTAGATGTATCACGCTTGTTCGATAACTGGTTGGAAACAAGATTATGAGCAATTCGGAATAGATTGTCCGCTTTGCTCCCAATTGTCCGTCACAAAATCCCCCTATCGGATATTTGGTTGCAGGCTAAAACATGGGTTCGACGTTTTTGTGCTTTAGTTCCTTCTTTTTCTCATTTAAAGTGGATGTTTGAATGGTTTATCCGAAACACTGCCTTTGATTTTATGTCTCTCCAGAAGTAGGTCGCTTTTTCAAAAATCAAATACTAGTCCTATATTTATTGAGCAACATCTTTCTTAAAATTAATTTGCATGTGTTTACCTGGTAGGAAAATTATGATGCGGTGCATTCTCTTGATTTCCTTGTTTCTAAGGTTAACGTCAGTTACATTCACAGCCGCGCTTATTATTGAGATTGTCGAAGGAAGCGCCCTGTCCCAATTCGCTCCTCCCCCTGACAAAAATGGTCCTGGATCGAGTGCTGGAGGGGGATCTCGTTTAACACAAAAACCCTTGCAAGCTATATATAGCTTGCAAGGGTTCATGGTACATACACGGCTGTAGAGATGTAGCCCTGCGGCACGCTTTGCGCTGAACTATCCCTATGTCCTTCAGGGTAAGCGCATCTCAAATCCTATTGACAAGAAGGTTTTTCGGCATCATTATGATGAGAGAAACAAGCAGCAAGAACCGTCAGCATATAATTATTATCCATAGCAGCTCGATTTGATTTTTGACGATTACTACGCTTGAACGATTGCTCCAGATTCAAAGCGTTAAGTGCAATCCGACGCAGCAGTGACAAATTTTGTGGAGCATGACCAGTACGGACAAGGGCTCGCATCTTCATCAAACGTAACATCTAAAGTCCAATGCAACCCATTTTCAACGCCCCAGTGGAGACGGATAGCCTGCCCTAATTTACGAGCATCGCAGTCCAAACTAGTTAGATAAAACTGCACTTCACGAGTTGTTTTATTCCACAGATGTCGTACACGCACAATCATAACTACACACTTAAGCCCAACCCAATCATCTTGATTATGTAGAGGTGGTAGCTGAGAAACTCTAACACACCAAACTTGACGCTTTTCGGTACGATGATGACCTTTTTCTACTCGTTCGTCGTAACTATTAGTAATCCCTTCAAACCCCTGAACCAAGCATTGTTCAAACCAATCTTTAACTTGTTTATGAAGTGTAGGATGGTTACCTTTAAGGGCTAAAACATAATCAGCTTTTGCATTAATAATTTGAGAGGCAATACCCGTTTGTGTACCCATTGCATCAATTGTAATAATGCATCCGGCGATCTCTAATAATTCTAATAACGCGGGAATTGCAGTAATTTCGTTCGATTTATCAGCCACTTTCACTTGTCCTAAAACAAGACGATACTGACTCGACCATGCACTGACTAAGTGCAAAGCTGTTTTTCCCAATACTCTATCATAAGAGCCTTTGAGGGTTTTACCGTCGATAGGGATAACCTGTGCGCCTACGGTTTCAACTATCGATTCGACCCAACATCTAAAACATTGTTCAAATACTTTTGGGTTAATACGCTCAAACACTCGGCGAAATGTATCTGCGCTTGGGATACCTTCTGATAAAACTAAAAACTGCTCCAACCATTCGTATTTACTCAATCCATAATTCTCCATATCCTCCCATCCCGAGGAATCGTGCAATTTTTCACAACCTAGTGAGAGATAGCGCTATGCGCTATCTCTGCTAAATTAGTGCCAAAGAACATGGCTGCTGCTAGAGCAGTTGTGATAATTTCTGCATCACTCATTTCTCGACGACTATCTTCTTTATCCCCTATCGCTTTTCCTAAAAAAAACAGTTCATTATAGCATAAACTCCAATAATTTCCCGTGCACATCTTCCCCTCCCACATTTATCTTTGAGTCGGGGATTTTTTTCTTTTTGCGACCGCTTTTTACTGGCGATCGCATCCACTTGCAACTTGGGTTAATACTCAAATTATCTTCTCTGAATCAGATTTTATGAAAATAATCTGTACTTTATAATACAAAATTAGATGCGCTTACCCTGCTATGTCCTTCAGCATAGCTGCCTTCTCAAAAGCAGTTTCTCAACGTTTTCGATTTTGGCAATTGCGTTTTACCAGTTTTTCACTTTTGAGCGGTATCACTATAAATAAGAAGTTAATCACTAAGTAGCTCAACCTAATTAAACGTGAAATGTCATTCCGAGCGAAACGCAATGAGCCAACGCGCATGCTGTCGGGTTAGCCCGTTCTCACGGTGACTGGCGTTAGCGAAGCAATCGCAAAAATCGTATTCGATGTTTTTTTATGTTGACCTACTTATTGCAGCCTAATGTAATCTAAGGTTGCATAATTTTCCTAATTTTTCTCATGGATAAATAGGAGAATATTTGAGAAGTCTCCAATGTTCTACATTCACACCCTAAGTTCCTCAGTAATCAGGGACTTTAGCTCGGTTTTCCCAACTTTGGAAGCTATGGGGCATTCAGGGGTAACCAATTTCACTTTGAAAGTATCTTCCTCGACTTTATCCAAATCAACCAACGTATAGCAATCCTATTTGAGATCCGAACAGGGTTCATACTAATGCAGCGAGCGGAAAATCAAATTCTTGGTGATTGGTAAAGAACTTTAATTTAGTACAAAAGTACCAATTGTTCTTATTTCATTTAGGATTGCTATAACCCATGTGATTTAGCAAAAATTCTAGTCCTCAACCCAAAACTTTTTCCGTTATTATCTATGCTGATGACATCGTAACAGTCAAAGCTACTGACAAATAAGGGTTTTAACGTATGCGTTTGCAAATTTGGAAAATCGACAAAGTCGAGAAAGTTACTAGGACTTACGCATCGTACATATATACTACACGCTATTTGGGTGTTCCAGCCATGTTAAGCACCTAGTGATGCCAAAGGCAACGGCTGAAGCCGTATCGCAAATATGCGAGTAAATCAAGGTGAGCCGAAGCGCCTAAAACGACGAAATATCGTTTTGCATATTATGGTTAATTTGTACAGTATGTAAGTCCTAGTTGCTTTGAAATCTGTGATTTGTGTCTCCCAAAATATCTAGGGCAAGCGCTGTTTGTGCAGATTTCTCAACAGAATTAGAGAGAAAAAAGCTAAAGTTCAAAAGGAGATAATCTACGTTGTGCAACGTACAGACATATCATCGTTACTGACCCCTCTAGTAGTCCAACCATTAAATGCTAGACAGATCAGCGCATTCGCTGAGCACGGTTATCTCGTCCTGCCATCGTTTTTATCAACCAAGCTGGTCGAGACACTAAAGCGCGAGGTAGATCACTGGGTGGATGAGAGGCTACGCGAGCAATCAATTGCATGTTGCCACAGCCAGACGCGTCAACCACCACCTCTGATGGAACTGGAACTAACAGAGCATGGCTGGCTGATTAGCCATCCACCGCTGATGTCGATACTCACGCAATTGATGGGATCGACGTTTGCTTTCCATCACCTACACAGCGATCGCCATAATTCTGGCTCTAGAGACAAGAACTGGCATCACGACTATGAGCAGTATCCGCAAACGAACCGCTCACACATGATGATTCACGTCTTTCACTACCTGAACGGACTCAATCGCACAATTGGTAATCTGGTATTACTGCCTGGTTCACAAAGCATTGTTGCTGAAAGGAAGGCTCTGAGTTGCTTAGGCACTATGTCCCTACCAGGTGAGGTAGTAATCAACGATTTGCCACCAGGTTCATCAGTGATTATACAATCATCGCTCTTGCACGCCCGCCGTGCCCAACCAGGAGGTGAGGAACAACCACGTTACTTCATAGACTGCTCATATTGCCAAGGCGGTGTGCGCTGGCCGGCAGACAGATCCTACTGGCGGCACATGCTATCGCGAGCTCGTGGCCTTGGTTTAGATCGGGGACAGTGGAACAATTTGTTTGACGAAAGGCACTTCTACGATCCTTACGATGGGATGAGCGCATTTAAGCAAATCAACCAAGGCAGTCTCTTAGAACAGTTGGTGTTGACCATATAGATGAAGCACAGAAGGCAAGGATAACCCCCTCGTACTCTAACGTACTGTTGTCTCAGCACAGGAGTTATTTGGAAAGTGACCATGAAAATTCTGAAGAAGGTAGAGTTTGACGAAGTGATGAGGCTGTTTCGCTTGGAGCATGATGTAAACAGAGAGCATGAAGCAAACACAAATCGTGATGCTGAGAGACTTTTGATGATTGCTGATACAGAATTGGGCGAGTGGAGCAAGGTGCTTTTGAGTCGGGACGATATTTTGCAAGTGATTTTGCCTATGCATGAATGTCATGAGGGAAGCAACACCAACATCACTCCCAAGTCAGGACTTACTGTCAAGCAAGCTGTAGAAAAGCTTTCTAGCATCAAAGATAGTTATGCAAAAAATTATCCTGTCTGCTGGAGCAAAATCTTGACCTTGGAGCGATTCACCCCACTTTTTTTGTCTACTAAACCGACTTCCCATGAAGAATACGTAGAAATAGACAAGGAAGGACTTGTACACCTGGATGGCTGGCACCGCATGGTCGGTTGGGAATTGAACGGATTACTCACAGATGACACACAACTAGAAACCTATGTGGCTGGTAATTTAGAGTCTTATGTCTAACCCTCTCATTTCGTACTCGACTACTCATTATAGCACTGATCTAGCTTGGGACATTTTCTGTGATTTTGATGGCACGATCGCACTGGTGGATGTGACCGATACACTGCTTGAGCGCTTTGCTAGATCCTCCTGGCAAGCAATTGAGCAAATATGGAAAGCCGGAATTATTGGTTCGCGCGAATGCTTGACCCGCCAGATCCCGCTGCTTGATATGTCGCGCAGCGAACTCAACCGACACCTCGATACGATTGAGATCGACCCCTACTTCCCCACCTTTGTTGCAGAAGCGCAAGCGCGAGGGCATCGCATCACGGTGGTCAGCGATGGGCTAGATCATTCTATCCGCCGCATCCTGGCACGATACAAGTTAACTTCAGTTCCGGTGATTGC
>CALMVQ010000189.1 GCA_937873135.1 uncultured Scytonema sp.
CTGGCTCTCTATCTTACTACATTTGTAGTCTACTCAACTGAAAACCGCTGTAAGTGGTGGAGTCGTTCCCAGTTGGGCGGGTATTATGTGTATTGCCGGGGTGACGACATTGGTGAGTCTTTACGGCTATGTCTACGTACATCGTTATGAGCGTTATGCTTGGATACCGATGACTGTAATTTTTCTGATTATTCTCGTTACTGCCGCACCAAACTTTCACATCACATCATCTGCAAAAGGCATAGCCGAAGTTGCGAGTTTCATGTCCTTTGGTGGTGCTGTTTATGGTTTCGCACAGGATGGAATTCATATGCTGCTGATTATAATGTCAACCAACCAGAAGAAACTTCGTCTCAGCGGATCTTTTGGTTAACTTTCTTAGGTGTCTTTATACCTTGTGTGCTGCTAGAAATACTCGGTCTTGCCTTATCCACCGTTCCCACCTTAAAAGGTAAGATTGGTGGAGAATTGTTTGCGGGTGTTGTTAGTCCATTGGGTGGCATTGGAACTCTGATTCTGATGTTACTGGCTTTAAGTGTAGTGGCAAATAATATCCCAAATGACTACAGCCTTGCTCTGTCGATACAATTACTCGGTCGTTTCTTTGGGCGTATCAATCGGGCTGTATGGACAGTTATTGGTGCAGCGATCTATGTTGCGATCGCAATCACGGCTGCCCACAACTTCAACGAAACACTCACCGATTTTCTGCTGCTAATCGGTTATTGGCTTGGTCCTTGGTCGATTGTTGTCATTCTAGAACACTTTGTTTTCCGTCGCGGACATTACAGCATCAATAGTTAGAATACAACCTTTTAAATATAAAATCCTTAATAATTAGGACTTACGCATTGACAGAAATCATCAAATATAAAGTAGGAATTAATAACGTCTCAACCTTGATTGTTCCACAAATGAGGGTTTCCCTTCCACAGTAGGGGCGAACAGCCGTTCGCCCCTACAAGCGCTTGAAACAACCATTATCCGTTAACACACATGATGTTCAATTTGTCTAGTGCGTAAGTCCTAATAATTTTGGAATTGCTGTAATTTCATTTGACTTCTCATTAACTTTTACCTGCCCCAGAACTAGACGATCAATCCACCAGCACAACAAGTGGCACATTAAAATTAAAAGAAACTGAAATCAAAACGATGATTAGACTAACAAGCCTTTCCCGTGCGGCTTATGTCTTCACCCATAGAACGATCGCTCAAGATTGAACTCAGGCTGCCATCTTCCCATCCCCAGTTATTAGAGGGACTAGAAACATGGCTACGATTGGGTTTAATATCAGATACCCAAGTCAGACAAATATGTCAACAGTCCCTTGTTTGTCAGTTGGTATTACAACCAGTCACTCAACCAGAATCAGAGATCGCATCTGCAACTTCCAACCCCGTTGCAGCTTTGGCGGTAGACAGAAATCCGCCGCAAAAGATGCGTAGGCGTAGCCCGCCGCAGGCATCGCCCAACTTAATTGCCAGAATGTTGCAGTCATTGCAGGCAGAATTGAGTGTCCGGTGGCTGCTGTTTTTAGGAGTATTCTTAGTTGTGGTATCTTCTGGGGTACTTGCTGCCACTCAATGGCAAAGGTTTCCCGCTTTTGGACAGTATGGGGTTTTGTTTGCTTATACTTTGAGTTTCTGGGGGTTTAGTTTCTGGGCTGGCAGACAGCCTAATTTAAGATTAACGGCTCAAACATTGTTGATTGTCACCCTTTTGTTGATGCCTGTTAACTTTTGGGCAATGGATAGCTTCTCTTTGTGGAAGAATCCTTACGACTGGATTGCAATTGCGATCGCCAGCCCAACTCTCACAGCCATCACAATTTTACTCTCCCACAATCGGCTGTTTGTCACTAATTCGCCACTGGGGAAATTGCCTTTAATCAACATTTTAGGGCTTTCGTACTTAAACTGGGGTTGGAAACTCCCTGGATTTCCCTTAATTGCTGTTTATTTAGCGACAGTAGGCACAACCATAATTACCGTTCATCGCCATAGTTCCCGAATTCCTCTCAGAAATGCCGACGATAGGCGTGTTGGACTTGGTATCACTTTACCCGCCTTAGTTGTCGTTTATGGTTTAGCAGTAGTATTCGTACGGGCAATTTTTGTTGTCCGCATTGATATCACTCAGTTGGGGTTAGCGATCGGCATTTGCGGTTGGCTTGTGACTTGGTTGGCACAATCTGGAAGGAAGCAAGAAAGACTTGAAAGCAATTCCACTCCCCAATTACCTTGGGAAGTTCTTGGCGGAGTCTTACTCTTCATCGGTTGGCTTGTTTCGGTAGAACCCTTACCTTGGCAGGCAATTGCTGTGAGTGGCTTGAGTTTGTGGTTTTTCAGCCGTCGCTTACAGGAATATGCTGCTCATGCTTCACTTTTGGCAATTTTCGCCATCAGTCTACAGATGGTTTGGCTGGGTTGGCGGTTAGTACCTGTCGGCTTACAAGAATGGGCGATCGCTGTTGGAACAAAACTCACCCATTCTCAACATACTCCTTGGGCGTTACTCAGTGTTGCTCTATTTCCCTACTTAATTTTCATGGTGGCGCTTACGGAGCGGATTTATCGCCTCCAAAGGAGAGATTTAGCTCGTTTTAGCGATATCCTCACGCTATTGAGCGGAAGCTTCTTAACAACGATCTCTTTTGTAAATCCCACATTACGATCTCTGAATCTACTCTTTTCCACAATCACTCTTGCAGTCGTTTACCGACGACGCACTAATGAGAGAAGCAGGGAACAAGGGAAACCCCTCATTTACTTGACGCACATTACCGGAGTAGTGACGCTTTGCTCTACAATTGATTGGCTCTTGCCAAGTCTTCGTCAGGAAGTTTGGGTATGTGTTTTGTTAGCGCTGATGGTGGCTGAGTGGCTATTAAGTGTTGGCAGTGGAATTTGGCGACGTAGTGCATGGCACATTGGTTTGGGATTAGCCGTCACAAGTTACTTACTATTATGGGAAAATGCTTATCATGCATGGAATAGCATTATTGTCAATACTCATAATTGGGGATTTATTTGGTTGATTACCCCTTTAACTCTCACGGGTATTGGCAGCCTTACGGCACCAAGAAACGAGAGGGAGGCGCGCAGAGGTAGCATTTTTTATAGTACCTTGGCATTATTAGCTGTTCAGTTCCTCACCTTACCGTTTGAGGGAATTAGATTAATCGGTTTAGGTGTGAGTCCTGTTTTGATGTTTGTAAATACAAGTTATTTACGCAACAAAATATCTGCGGGAATTACGGTAGGTTTTGGGTTGGGTTTCATAGTGGCGCTGGGTTTTCGGCACCTGTCAACTGAGGGTTGGTTTATCGTAGGAGCGATCGCTATCCTCGGTTTGTGGTTGATTCGTAAAGTTCTGACTCATCAAACTCAAGAATTAGCAGTTCTTTATGCGGATGTCACTGATAAGTGGGCGATCGCATTGTGTGGTTTAGAATTGGTGATTCTAACTCTACACTCGCTGCTGGTTTACCAACGGATTGCCATTCCTGGATTTCTATACTTAATCTCAACTATCATCACATTAGCTGCAATTGGCGCTCGCAGTTGGCGAGAACCAACGAATTTAGCATTTTATGGTATCGGTTGGTGTTTGGAGTTGTTGGTAGTTGAGGTGTTAGGATTTGGGGAACGTTCTCTGATTAAGATTGCGATCGCTAACATTGCCTTGGGTTTAATAACTCAGCTTTTAAGTGATTGGTGGCAACGGCAACATCGATTGGAAAGAAATCTTAGTAGTTTCCACATCCTACCACTCATTTATGGTGCATTGAGCGTACTGCTGCGCTGGGATACTTTTACCGCGTGGACAGGTTTATGTTCTCTAGGAGTGGCGTTGATTGCCATCGGTGTGGGAAGACGCCAGCAAGAATTAAAATCTCTACTTTACTTGGGCATCGCTGGCATATCCATCTCTGCTTATGAACTTTTGTTCTATCAAATGTCACAAACTTCAGGAGGCGCTTGGGGAGATGGACTTATTGCTATGGCAACGTTGGGAACAGGGATTATATACGCCTACCGTATCTTGTCACCTTGGTTAAGCGATTATTTACGCCTCACCTCTCAAGAATTGAAAGAGATCGCTCATCTTCATTGGGCTGGTAGTAGCTGCTTATTTATGGCTGCCATGACTGCACCCATCGCCGTCAACCGTTTTGTCGGATTGGCAACAGGTGTATTTTTGATTCGCTACGCCATCTTTCAAGGACGATCCTTCCAAGCCGCTTCGGAAAGAGGATTCGTGACAACAGATGAAATTTGGGTGTACCTGGGGTTATTAGAAATTATAGGTTTACGGATATATTGGCGCGAGACAGCAATCGGACATTTATTTGCTGGACCTTTAGTTCCTTGGAATGCGGCGATCACCTGTATGGTGGCTTATTTTCTGTACATATTACCATGGGAGCGTTGGGGCTGGTCGAAAAAACCTTGGCAGAGGGCGGCATATATCGTGCCATTGATAATTTTATGGGAAACCAGACTGCGGGTTTATCCAGTGACGTTGGTGATCACCGCCGGGTTCTACATCTTCCTTGCTAAGATGCAATCAAACATTCGTTTTACCTATATCAGTGTGGCGTTGATGGATTGGGCTCTGTGTCGCTGGTTTTGGGACTTACATCTCACGGATACTTTGTGGTATGTCACATTAGGAGGATTATCACTGCTCTATATTGCCCAAGTCGATCCTCATCTGAGGCTTCCAGATTCTAAAGTCCATCGTCACTACTTACGACTGTTGGGTAGCAGTATCATTTGTGGATGGGCAATTATGTGGAATCAAGACACAGCAATAATACCGGGAATCTTCAGTCTCATCGCCATTTTTGCTGGATTGGCTTTGCGAGTGCGGGCTTTTCTCTACGTCGGTACAGCCGCTTTTGTGATCACGAGTGTCTATCAACTAGTGATTTTCAGCCTGCACTATCCATTTCTAAAATGGGTTGTCGGCTTACTTGTTGGGATCGTACTCATTTCTATTGCTGCCAACTTTGAAACCCGTCGCACTCAAATAAATACCTTACTCCGTAATACTCATGATGAATTTCAGGAATGGCAATAACAGACAATCGAAGCATAGCGAGAGTCCTGCGGCCGCTTACGTGAATAAGAAGGATAAACGTGGTAAAAATATGACAATTATTGGAGCGAGCGCACATACAGGTAAATTGGAAAGCTTTTTACAAAGCTTTTCAACGGCCTGCGAGCCAGAGTGCCTTTGCCTTGTCTTTTATGCATTCCCGCTCGTTTTTAGTTGATCAACGCTTAGCTTAATGCAAACCCACAAAAATCGCCTTACTGAGTAAGCTTTGAAAGACGGGATACTATGAGGTCTCGCATTGACATCGGGGGTCGCCCAAGCAGGCTTGACAAAGTGGAATCAACAGCGGCGAACTCGCCTTTCCGACTAGCGGCAAACAGCCCTGTGAGCAAATCCGCCCGCATCTCCGGCAAGCCACCAGAGATCAGGGTTGACCGGAACTCCTCGTCTGTCACCGTGACACGGGTGATCTCACGACCAGTCAGCGTCGATGCGACTTCGGCTATAGCATCGAGGTCGAGCGCCTCTCTTGCCGTGAGTGGTGGGGTCAAACCATCAAGACGGTTATAATTTGTCAGCGTAATTACCGCCGCCTCGGCGAGGTCGGCGTGTGTGGTCCAGGAGACCGGACCGTCTTCCGGGGCAATGATCTTTCCCGTCTTGAAGGCGTCCCCCATGAGCATGAGACCTGAGTCTGAATAAAACCCGTTTCGCAGCGAAGTGAAAGCAATGTCCGACGTTTTCAAAATCTCCTCTGTCGCAGCGTGGTCGCACATGGGTGCGAAAGGAGAAGCCGGATTAGCACCCATGTGACTCGTGTAAAGTACGCGTCGCGCCCCAGCTGCCTTAGCTGCCTCGATAGCGTTGCGATGGTACTGCACAGCGACCTCGCCCGCACTATTGCTGGAGATGATGAGAACCTGCGAGGCTCCCTCGAAGGCTTGGTGTAGGCTCTCACGGTCTCCAAAGTCTCCTTTTCGTACCCTAACCCCTTGAGCCTGAAGAGCATAAGCCTTCTCTGGGTCACGAACACTGACGCCGACCTGATCGGACGGCAGGTTCGTCAAAAGTCTCTCCACGATAGCCTGACCGAGCTTGCCAGTAGCTCCAGTAACGATAATCATGATGTTCTCCTTTGCTGCGCGACGGCTGAGGGGCCATCGTTATCAATGATATCTTATCAATGATAACATCGGACCTCTTCCATGCCTCTGGATGCGGAACCGTGCTCACCCTTCTTGCCAAAGCCGATGGAGACCGAGATATGAGTCTGTCAGAAATTGCGCGCGAAGCGGCAATTGCTGCAATTACCACATCCGAACCTGCATTTGAGAGTTCCGGACCAGCTGCGGCTGCGGTCGCCCTTCGTGCCGTTCTGCCTGAAGTCGAATCGCTTTCAGACGGGGAACGTTCTTTGCTAACAGAGTGGCTCAACCGCCTCGCCGCAATTCGGAGCTAATGCTGGAATGATCGACTTCAAGGAACACGCAATTCAACGCTTTGCGCTCCGCATGGCCAAGGTAACGATCGCGCGTGAGATGAAAGTTGTGTGGGATTGAACAACCCCGTCTTTAGAAGACGGGGATTTCTATTGCCAGTTAGTCTAAAGCCAATACGGTTGCTGTTAAGCCTTTTTCTTTCCACCTGCTCTCCTGTGTTCAATAACTAATAACTCAGCACTAAACAGATAAATTTCGTGATTCACCAACCATATTGGGTTATTGACTTTCGTCGCAAAAAGTCGCAGCTTTCACTCTCTGGGTAAGAATTTGGCTAACGTTTCTTGAGTTCCAAACTCATAAAAGCTGCGTAAATGTGTCGTAACTAACAAGGGCAAACGTGGTGACTGCGGTAAATCGCCAAAAATCTCAGTTAGGTTGAGCAATTGTTTGGGATCGGAGCCAGTGGAACGAGCTAGTTGAGTCAGTGTACCTGCTATGGGATCATCAATGGCAATGGGGTTACCTTGATCATCTAGCCCATTGAGGTAACGGAACCAAGCAGCAATCGTCAGGCTCATGTAGTCAATCGCCCCTTCTTGACGTAGCGCGTCACGGAGTGAGCCGAGAACAAATTTTGGTATTTTAGCGGAGCTATTGAGGCACAGACGCGGCAGTTGATCTCGAATCTTAGGATTAGCAAAACGTTCAATTAAGGTCTTTTTGTAATCGTCTAAATCAATCCCTGGTACTGGTTCAAGTGTCGGTGTCACTTCTGCCATCAAACAATCCACGGCTTGCCGGATTAAGGCATCTGCCATCACCTCATGGACGTAGGTATAGCCTGCCAAGGAGCCGAGATAGCCAATCAACAAATGACTGGCGTTGAGCAGCCGGATTTTCATCATCTCGTAAGGGTGAACATCGCTGGTCATTTGGACGCCAACAGCTTCCCAATTCGGTCTACCTGCACAGAAATTGTCTTCGACAACCCACTGAAGAAACGGTTCGGCAACGACTGGAAAGGCATCATCGATGTTAAACTGTTCTGCCACCATTTTAATATCTGCTGGGGTGGTGGCGGGAGTAATGCGATCGACCATACAGTTGGGGAACGCTACATGTTCGGCAACCCAACGTCCCAACTCTGGGTTCTGCATTTGTGCAAATGCAGTTAACATTTTACGGGCAATGTTGCCGTTGCCTTGCAAGTTGTCGCAAGACAATAGGGTAAACGGTGCTATTCCTTGTTGACGGCGGCGATCAAGGGCTGCTGTCAAAAAGCCGTAGACTCCAATTGGCTCATGAGGATGCTGCAAATCGTACTGGATCGTCGGGTGATTAGCATCGAATTCACCGCTACCTTCAATATAGTAGTAGCCTCCTTCTGTAATAGTGAGGGTGACAATGCGGCATTTGGGATCTGCTAAGGTATCAATCACTGCCTGACGGTTATCTGGCGCAAACAGATATTTTGTAATTGCTCCAATAACACGAGCGCGATCGCCAGATGGTGATTTTTCGACTAAAGTATACAAACAATCTTGCGAAGTCAGTGCATCCCGCATCCTCTTGTCGAATTCTAATAGCCCCACCCCGCAGATTCCCCAATCACTGCCGGGATGCTCATGAAAGTAATTATCGAGATATAATGCTTGGTGTGCTCGATGAAACCCACCCACACCGATATGGACAATGCCATTCGTGATTTGGTGGCGATCGTATTTGGGTACGCGGACGTGACTTGCTAAACTAGACAGAGATGCTTCATTCAGCTTGATTGGTGAGCCTGTGCTGATATTGCTGTTCATGGGTATCAATGATTAAATGGTGACGACGAGCTTTGGGAATTGTTTCACCGCTTTAAGCGAACAAATGGCAAAGTTCACCGTTAATGTAAATAGGAACGTAATCGTGCAGTTGGGCGGGATGATCTCCGTCTGTTTGCACGATTATAGTTTCACCACCCGCAATCTTCACATAGAGATAGGTTTCTCCGCCCAATCGTCCTACAACTAAAACTTCGCCATTCACGCTTAGAGGTTGTTTGAAAAGGGTCTGCTGTAGCCTTAAGTGAGACTCAGGGGCGCGATCGCAAAACCCAAAACCCAGATTCTTTCGTAGCAGTTTCTCGGTAGCTAGGGTAGTGAAACACACGCTCTTAGACTTTTCAAACATCCTCTTAGGTTACTGCTATTGAGCCGCAGATATTCAGGACGAAATCCTAATGTTGCTCTATCCCCAACCGACAGCGTTGTGGGAAAGTCCTTCTCGTATGGGTTTTAGCAAATCATTTACGTCGTAGTTTGCACCTGTCGGGCTAACCCTCCTGTAGGGCTGTCTCACCGTTCGCCCCTACTCAACAATGGCTGAAACCTCAATCCAATAACCCTTCCAAAAACAAGATGCGTTTGCCCTGGCAATAGTCAGTAGCGATCGCACTAACGACTTGTTTCAGAGCGAATTTCTTGTAAGATATCGAAGATTTCTTCTTCTGATTGAATATGCTTTGCTAAAACTTGTGCCGTTGCTTCTAGTACACCTAAAAAGATCGGGATGTCTGGTAGCCCCGTTGTAGCAATTCACACCCCTAGACAATCTGGTCATGCTTTTCATAGCCACTACATCAATATGGTTGACCCCTGGCGTCACATTGAATACCATCCCATGCGGTGGGAACAACAGAATATTACAGATAATACTGTTACGACATTAAAGTTAGTTCCACTCATTGGGCACTTACCATCCGTAAATATCCAGTCGTTTGAATCGTTGCGATTACCAGGAGAGATGTAGAATTCACAAAAGAAAGGTATCTCTGCTACTGTACTGGAAAAAAATTGCCCAAAATGAATTTTTGATTTTATGCTTTATACATTGAGCTTTTGCCCAATAATAGAATCATACCAAGCCCACTTCAATGATGAGAAGCGTACAACAATTCTTCAATAAGAGGTTAAAACGATGACTGCAATTGCAACCTATCAGTTTGCAGGTAAAACTATCTTGATCACGGGTGGTGCGGGAGATATTGGCAAGGCAACGGCACACCGTTTTGCTGCTAATGGGGCAGGTGTAGCCTTGCTAGATTTGAATGAACAGAAGATGGCAGATGTGGCTTTTGAACTAAAAGGTTACAACGTTCCCATCGCCACATTTCACTGTGATGTTACGACTGCTGATGATGTTGCCAAAGCTTTTAGTGCTGCTGTAGAGCAGCTTGGGCGGATTAACTATGTGTTTAACAACGCGGGCTATCAAGGAGCGTTTGCCAAGACGGATGAATATCCTGAGGACGACTTTCAAAAGGTGATTAACATTAATGTTGTTGGTGTTTTTCACCTTCTCAAAGCGGCTGCACAGCACCTGCGAGATGCAGGTGGAGGCGTCATTGTCAACACAGCTTCTTACGCTGGGGTGGTTGGACCCCCAAATATGCTAGCATATGCGGCTTCAAAGTTTGCTGTCATTGGCATGACTCAGACAGCAGCCAAAGATTTGGCTCTCTACGGGATTCGGGTAAATGCGCTCTCCCCTGCGCTGATCGGTCCTGGTTTTATGTGGACTCGGCAAACAGAATTGCAGGCAGCAGTGAGATCGCAGTACTTTGATGCCGATCCCAAGGTAGTTGAGCAACAGATGATTAATTCAGTATCGATGCGGCGTCTGGGAAGTCTGGAAGAGGTGGCGAATGGGGTCGCATTTCTGATGAGCGACGAAGCAAGCTACATTACTGGGTTTAACTTGGAGGTCACTGGAGGGATATAAAAATTTAAAGATATTTGAGCAAAAATTCTCTCTTTGGGTATATCTGCATAAATCCTTCCTTTGGTAGGTACATAGTTTTTGAAAGTGGGATATGAGAGAACCTTTATTAGAGCGGCGTGAAAAAGGCAGAAGCCATTCTGGCTGCTCTGCGGGGCAAATTAATATCTGGACTGATTACCAGTGTTAATTACTCAACAAAAGGACCCCAATGACAATGGTTCTGGTGTAATTATCGCTCGTCAAGGTAGCACTTACTATATTCTTGTTGCTTACACTAACTTAAAAGACCACAAACAGGCTCTAGCTAATTACAATGAAGTGATTCGCCTTCAACCTGATTATGCTGACGCTTACTCCAATCGATGTGGTTCTTACGCCGCCTTAAAAGATTATACAAAGGCTTTAGCTGATTGCAATCAAGCGATTAAACTTCAGCCTAACAATGCTAATGCCTACTTATTGCGTGGTTCTGCCTACCAAATATTGAAAGAGTATCCACAAGCGATCGCGGATTATACTCAAGGGATTAACCTCCAGCCCAAAAATGCTAATGCTGACACATTCCGGGGTGATGTCCGCCGACAGCTAAAAGATTATCAAGGAGCGATCGCGGATTATACTCAAGGGATTAACCTCCAGCCTAACAACGCTAATGCCTACATAGGGCGGGGTGATGCCCGCACACAGTTACCAACGCCAGATTATCAAGGAGCGATCACGGATTATACTCAAGTCATTAACCTCCAACATAACAATGCTAATGCTAAAGTCTACTCCAATCGGGGTGTTGCCAACCGTGAATTAAAAAACTATAAACAGGCTATAGCTGATTTTAATCAAGTGATTAAACTTCAACCTAACAATCCTAATGCCTACTTCTCACGCGGTAATATCTACCAGATACAACAAGACTATGACGCTGCGTTATCAGAATACAATCAAGCGCTTGCCAATGATCAAAAATTCTTGCCAGCCATCACCAACATTGGGTACATTAAATACGAAAAGGGAGATGTAGAAGGCGCAATTCAGCAGTGGCAGACAGTAGTAAATACTGACAGCAATTTGGCCGAACCGCAAATGGCAATGGCAGTGGCTTTCTATGCCAAAGGAGAGCAACAGAAGGGTTTAAACATGGCACAAGCTGCTTTGCGTTTGGACAAAAGCTGGGCTAATGTGGAGGTTCTCAAAAAAAATCTCTGGGGCAAACGTTTAGTAGCTGACGCACAAAAAGTCCTCTCTCATTTGAGCATGTAAGCATTGCGATCGGGTGAACACTGCACAAGTTAAACCGATGTTATCTTGAGTATAATTCAGCATTTTCCGATTATGCTCAACATAACCATCCTTGAAGCGAGTGTCAAGCGATCGCCTGGGATAGCACCATCACCAGGATTTGCTTTTGTATTTACGGATTCATTTGTGCTGCAAAAAGTTCTTGTGCGGTGAGATTTAATTCGGGAAATGTGAGGGATTCTATGCGGTCATTTCCTCTAAATTGCTTAGGTTGATAATCGCCATTATCATTACGTGTATAAATACTAATGGTTGATTGTTTAGGTACGCCTACCATAAATTCACTACCATAAGGATGGTAATCTACAATCCAGTATTCTTGTATTCCCATTTCATCATAATCAGCAAGCTTTTTATGATAATCATCTCGCCAATTAGTACTAACTACCTCAATCACCAAGGGTATTGATTCAGGACTACTGACTATTGATTCGTCTTCCCAACGCGGTTCATTTACTAAATTAGGAAGATTTAGTAGAAGAACATCAGGGTAGTATCCAGATTGTTTATTTTCAGGTCGTACTAAAGCTTTGTTCGATATCCCATATTTAAGCTTAAGTCGGATAGATTCACCCATTAGAAACATTACTAAAAAAGCAATAATTTCCTCATGTTTTCCTTTTGGTTGGGGCATTTGTACAATTTCTCCATCGTATAGCTCGTACCGAATGTTTTCGGGTTGAGTTTGTAGAAAGTTTACAAACTCATCAAATGTGGTTAGATTTTCTATTGGTTGTCGCATAATTTTTAGTCCTCTAAATTTTTTGATTTTCTTTTACCGCCTCTAGTCTCGCCTAAAAGTTCTGTATCTTCTGATAAAATGGGGAAGGGCTGACGAAAGCCAAGAACTATATCTTCTTTAGGAACTCCTGCTTCTAGTAAATCAGTTGCTACATCTTCTTCAGTGTCATCGCATTGAATCCAAATTTTTTCACCAATTAAACTGAGTAATGAATTCAAGAGTAAGTGAAAAGGGGATTGTTTTAGCGATCGCCCCGGTGGTAAATGGCTCATAGTTTTGTTTATTTCCACCAACTTATTTATTGTCAAGAGCATTAAGCTATAAAGATAACTTAAACATGATTGTCGCCAACCCAATGACATTTGCCCGTCCGCTCCCACGATGTGTTAGGCGGCTAGCGGCTCCAATTACTTACGACATTTCCAATATCCAGGCTCTCGGCTGCAATGCATAATTGCCAAAATAAGAATGTAGTCTTGCTCTATCGTGTAGAGAATTCCATAAGCAAATGTTCGCGCCATACATCGTCGAACATCATCCTCAATAACAGCATAACGAGTTGGGGACTCCCTAATCCGGTATACCGTATCCTCAATTGCGTTTATAAAAGCTTGAGCCACTTCAACCCGCTGATCTGTGTAGTATTGAACCGCCTCAGCATATTCATTAAGAGCTTCCGGATGAAATACATACCTCATGGCTCAATCAGCCGTCTAACTTGTGCTAGAGCTTCTTCTCCTGGAATCGGTTGCACAAAACCATCTCGAACTTCGTCTCTCCGTCTTTTGGCTTCAGTTACCCAAACTGCCTGAATTGCGGAGTCAGTGTCGAATTCCAAGCTTTCTACCAACTTGTCTGCAAGAAGTGCTCTTGATGCGCTGGGCAAGGACAATATCTCTTCTGTCAGTTGCTCAATTGATCTCATAGTCCCTCGCAAAACACTTAACTCTAAACTTGATTTTAACAATGATTGCTCGATCACACTTGATCTGGGACAAAAACTCCTATAACTATAGAAGATGTTTCATGGCTTGAGTCAGTCCAGCGCTTGATTTGCTTCTCAAGAGTTGACATAGCTTCTTTAGAGAGCTTAACTGTAATGTGTGAAGCTCTACCATACAGCTTTGCTTTTTCTGGCAATACAAATTAAAAATGCTAGAATTGCGCAATAAATAAATGCTTTGAGATCAGGCGACGTGGAAAAAATAGAACTACAACTCGACGATAAAACCTTAGAGAAAGCACGCATGTTGGCAGAATCTCGCCATTGCGACTTATCGGAATTGGTGGCATATGCGATCTTGAAACTAGCGGTGGTAGAACCACCATTGGACCGCTTGTTAGGACTTTATGCATCGGAACCAGAGATGATAGATGAGATTGTTGAAGAAGTAATGAGAGATCGGGCAGCAAACCCAATAAATCAACGTTTTGAACAAAGCACTACTTGACACGGATATTTTTTCGGAAATTCTCAAAGGTATTAATCAGCCTGTTGCCGCTAGAGCTTCTACCTATCACACTGCCTTTGGGTGCTACACCATCTCAGTTATCACAGTCTTGGAAATTGTTAAAGGTTGGCATAAGCGTCGCCGTGAAGATAAAGTACAGGAGTTTTTTGTTGAGATTGCAGCTGCTGAGGTATTGACGTTGGAAATTTATAGTGCTGAGTTAGCAGGACGTATCTACGCAGATTTAGAACAAATAGGGCAGCCGATAGGACTTGCCGATGCCATAATTGCAGTGATCGCCATACAACAGAACTTGACCTTAGTAAGTGGTAATCTATCGCATTATCAGCGTATTCAAGCACTGAATTACAGCCTGAAGCTGGATAATTGGCGAATATAAACATGAGACAATATTCATGGGTTTATTCTATCGCTTTCAAACAAAAATGTTGGGTTTTGTTGTTTAACCCAATCGCCAAATCTTTCACCCGTTGTAGAAGTTATTACCGTCCATTAAGCTACATCGTGGGATACCGCTCTGCTGTAATATCAACGTTGTAACACCATGTGATTTCACTAAACAATGCCACAGCAAGCCAAAATGAAAAGCGCCAGTAAACCTTGGTTACCGAAGATTCTCAAAAGAACTTTGATTGTGCTGTTAGTGCTGGGGCTATCGTTAGTGGGATTTGCTACCTACACTATACGCCAGTCCTTTCCTCAAGAGAGTGGCACAATTCAACTACCTGGATTGAAAGCTGAAGTTCAAATCCAGCGAGATCAATGGGGAATTCCCCACATTTGGGCTGACAACTCTCACGATTTATTCATGGCGCAAGGTTATATTCACGCCCAAGATCGCTTCTGGCAAATGGATTTTTGGCGACATCTTGGTTCTGGGCGACTGGCAGAAATGTTTGGTTCTTCTCAGGTAGACACTGATAAATATCTGCGGACTATGGGTTGGGCGAGGGTGGCGCAGCAAGAAATCCAGCAAATTAATGCAGAGATGAAGGCATATCTGCAAGCATACGCCGATGGTGTTAATGCCTATCTGGCAGAGCATCAAGGCAGTGCTTTGAGTCTAGAATACGCTGTGCTGAAATTCCTCAATCCTGGGTATAAGCTAGAACCTTGGGAAATACTGCATTCTCTGACTTGGGGGAAGGTGATGGCTTACGACTTGGGCAGAAATTTTCAGAGCGAAATTGAACGCGCCATACTGCTCAAAACTCTTACCCCTACTCAAGTAGAAGAACTTTTTCCATCGTATCCTCAAGATTTGCCTGTGATTTTACCTGAGTTTCAGAAGAATGAGCGCACGAAGACACAGGGACAAGGGGACAAGGAGAGTTCTTTGCGCGTGTCTTCTTCTCTCCTCTCTCCAGATATATTACCTGCTTTACAGACAATTATTAAGCCGATGATGGCTTTAGAACAACTCATAGGGCCCACGGGAATCGGTATTGGCTCGAACAACTGGGTGATATCCGGTCAACGGACGGCTACAGGTAAACCAATTTTGGCAAATGACCCTCACTTAGGTGTACAAATACCCTCTATTTGGTATGAGGTTGGTCTACACTGCACACCTAAGAGTGCAGAATGTCCCTACAACGTGACTGGCTTTTCCTTTGCGGGAATGATTGGAGTCATTATCGGTCATAGCGATCGCATTGCCTGGGGTGTTACCAATGTGCAATCTGATGTGATGGATTTATACATTGAGAAAATCAACCCAAACAACCCCAATCAGTATGAGTTTAATGGCAAATGGGTTGATATGCAACTTGTGCAAGAAACAATTCAAGTAGCTGGAAGTCAGCCTCTAAAGCAAACGGTACGCTACACCCGACATGGGCCAATTCTCTCTGATGTTTCGCCCAATATGAAGCAATTCAAGCCAAGTCAGCCTCTAGAAATACCGCCAAACTACGCCGTAGCCCTCCGGTGGACAGCCCTAGCACCTTCCTTACTAGCATATGCTGTTCCCCAAATCAATCGCGCTCAAAACTGGCAGGAATTCCGCACTGCTGCCAGTAACTATGATGTCCCTGCTCAAAACTTGGTTTACGCTGACATTGAAGGTAATATTGGCTACCAAATGCCTGGTAAATTCCCTATCCGCGCCAAGGGAGATGGGCGTTATCCCGTTCCTGGTTGGACGGATGAATATGAATGGCTTGGCTACATTGAGTTTGAAGAGTTGCCCAGAAGTTTCAATCCACCTCAGGGTTATATTGCAACTGCCAATAATTTAGTTCTACGTGAATATCCTTATCTCATTACTAAAGACTGGGTTTATGGCTACCGGGCAAAGCGGATTGTGGAAATGATTTCACAACAAATGCAACCGATTTCCCTGAAAGATGTACAGGAGATGCAGGGTGACGATCACAATCTCAATGCACAAACACTAGTACCACTACTGCAATTGCTCACTGTTGATACCCCTCAGTTGCAAGCAGCCCAAAAACTTCTGCGAGATTGGAATTTGCACTTAGGAATGACATCGCCTGCGGCTGCTTTGTTTGAAGTATTCTGGAAACACTTGCTAGCCGATACATTTCACGATCAGTTGCCGGAAATGTACTTTCCCGATGGAGGCGATCGCTGGTATGCTGTGATCGCAAATCTAGTCAAAGAGCCCAATAGTTCTTGGTGGGATAATAGTAACACCCCAATAGTTGAGAACCGCGACCAAATCCTCCGACAATCCTTTACAAAAGCCGTGGATGAACTAGTACGTATTCAAAGTAAAGACCAGAAAAACTGGAATTGGGGCAAACTACATACTGTTACTTTTCGTAATGCTACTTTGGGGAAATCTGGGGTAGCTCCTATTGAAGCTTTATTTAATCGTGGTGCTTTTGCTACATCTGGTGATGGCGAAACAGTTAATGCTAACCGTTGGAAAGCAAACAAATCCTATGAGTTGACTGATATTCCTTCACTGCGGATGATTGTAGATTTGGGAAATTTGGATAACTCAGTAGCAATTCACACCCCTGGACAATCAGGTCATGCTTTCCATCACCATTATCGCGACATGGTTGCTCCCTGGCGTCACATTGAATACCACCCCATGCTGTGGGAACAAAATCATGTTACAGGTAATACGGCTACCACATTGAAGTTAGTTCCAAAATTGAAAAGCTAGTAACGCGTAGCGGAATTAAAAATTACAAAATCTGGATTGTAGGCTTTCTGGCAGTTCCAAATGATATGTTTATTTCCGCCACTGTGTACTAAGAATATTAGTATAGATGGTGTTTGCACCCCCTTCGTTTTGGCAACCGTTTTCTTTCAATTCATCTGCAATAGCTTGATGGTTTGTCATGAAAGTTGGAATCGTCAGTGCTAATAGAACACAAGCTGTGCCAAAGATTTTCTGCATACAGTTCCGCAAAAATACTGAACAATTATAAATCTTACTTTTGTTTTGGCACTTTATCGGTTAAAACTTTTTTTCCCTTCTGCAATCAAGTTGGCTGTTTAGAGACGCACCATGGCGCGTCTCTACATTGGTTGCGGTAGATAAATTATCTTAACCGAACTCCCTCAAAATAAACCGTTCAACTGCGTTAGCGAAACCCTCGTCTTCGTAGGAAGTTGTGACATAATGGGCGTCGTTCTGTACTTCTTGGCTGGAGTTGCCCATAGCGATACTTAAACCACTGCGTTTGAACATTGGCACATCGTTGGGCATATCTCCAATGGTAGCGATTTCGTGACTGGGAATCGACAGCATTTGTGAGAGACGATCAATGACAAACCCTTTGTTGGCATGGGGATTGGTAACGTCAAGATAGTAGGGTTGGGATCGTGCCGCAGAAACTTCCTCGCCGCCATCCGAACTCTCACCAGCTTTACAATGAACCTGCCCACTAAACTCTTTCTGGGTATCTGCCTCGCACCGTGCCACTAATTCTAAGTCATCGCTGACCCCGACGATTTTGGCCACGTTGTCAAGTAAGTTATCAAATGTTGGCACAACAGTTGGTGAGAACTTGACCGTCCATTCCTCGCGATCAACGTGAGGGCCGTGACGTTCTGGCACAAACCAGTCGCGATCGCTATAAACCCAGACATCAAGCCCGTGAGAACTGATAATCTCTACTACCCGCTTGGCTACTGCCTCTGGGAGGAGATTTTGTTCAATAACAGAGTAATCTGGCTTCAGAAACACCGCCCCATTAAACGCAGCAATCGGGGCAGTCAACGAGAGCGTATCAACCAGCATTTTCATACCCAGAGGAGGACGTCCACTGGTGATTGTAAAAGCAATACCTGCATCGTGGAGCTTCTGAACAGCATTACGAGCACGCTCAGTTAGCACTTTCTGTTTCGTGACAAGCGTGCCATCGACATCAGCAACCAGCAGCGAGATTTTTGATGATGGAGATTGTGGGTTATTCATTGATCAACTTAACAAACATAATTATGTTGACTGACTTTTTACTCTGTTCGTCTGGTAACATTGCTTACACTAGAACCCCGACAAAATGAATTTTCATCACCGCTCCAAACTTCTAAAGATTCTCTTTTGAGTCACATACAAAAAAATATCTGGCATACACCCCACTTTACTCGATCTTTCTCCAATGCCGACCATCGCGTTCCAGCAAGTCATTAGCCTCCTGAGGTCCCCAAGTCCCGGCGGCATAGTTAGGGAAGTTTGCTGATGAGCCTTTCCACGCATCTAAAATTGGTTGCACCACACTCCAGCCCACTTCCACATTGTCAGACCGTTGGAATAAAGTAGCGTCGCCAATCATACAATCATAGATTAATGTCTCATAGCCAGTACTTGGAGTCATCCCAAAGTAATCGGCGTAGTGAAAATCCATCTCCACTGCACCCATACGGATCACAGGACCTGGCACTTTTGCCTCAAACTGTAAGCTAATACCTTCATCCGGCTGAATGTGCAGTACCAGAAAACTGGGTGCTAGCTTTTCAACGGCAGTTTGGCGGAACATTAAGTGTGGCACGCGCTTAAATTGGATGGCAATTTCACTGACTCGCTTCGGCATGACTTTCCCAGTACGGATATAAAAAGGCACACCTGCCCAACGCCAGTTATCAATCATCAACTTCATGGCTGCGAAAGTTTCGGTGTTAGAGTCTGGGGAAACCCTTGATTCTGCGCGGTAAGCTGGTACATGCTTATCCTTAACCGTACCTTCATTGTACTGACCGCGTACAGCATGGGAGTGAACATCCCCTTCACTCATAGGAACGATCGCCTGTAGTAATTTAGACTTCTCACTCCGCAACGTATCAGCATCAAACGAAAGCGGCGGTTCCATAGCGATCATTGCTAGGAGTTGGAATAGGTGATTAGGGATCATATCCCGCAGTGCGCCGGCGTTCTCGTAAAATCCACCCCGCCCTTCCACACCAACCGTCTCTGCCACGGTAATTTGAACGTGATCGATGTAATTGCGGTTCCAGACTGGTTCAAACAATCCATTCCCGAAACGGAACACCAAGATATTCTGCACCGTCTCTTTACCTAAGTAATGATCAATACGGTAGATCTGGCTTTCCTTTAGTACACTACCGATACTTTGGTTGAGATCACGTGCCGAATTTAAGTCATGACCGAAAGGCTTCTCAATAATCGCCCGCCGCCAGTGTTCGTCTTCTTCCTGCATCAATCCAACATCGCCTAGTTGCTGGATAATCTTCGAGAAGAACGAGTCAGAAGTCGCTAAATAATAAAGATAATTGCCGCGAGTCCCGTGTTCTTCATCTAGCTTTGCCAGCAACTCTTTCAATTTCTGGTAAGCATCAGCATCATCAAAGTTGCCCTGTACGTAGTAAACTCTCTGCTGAAACCAGTCCCACACCTCCGATTTGACTTCGACTGTGGCAAATTCTTGAATATCTTGACTCAATTTGGATCGGAAATCCTCACTGCTCATCTCGTGACGGGCAAAGCCAACTACCGCAAACTCTTGAGGCAACAGCTTACCGTTTGCCAGGTTGTAAAGCGCTGGAATTAACAGGCGTTTGGTTAAATCTCCTGCCGCACCGAAGATGACGATCACACAGGGTTCTGCTGGCTGAAGTGATTCGTCATCAGGCGAAATTTTCTCTTGAACAGATGTCATAACTCTATCTCTACTAACTTCCACCATCGACACGCTTCTCATCTGGGTGTCCTTCCCAGCTGTGTTGCTCGATATGACCACCCAACTTATAACGCATCGCTGATAACATCTTCTCAGCAAAAGTGTGTTCTTGACGCGATCAGAAGCGTGTATAAAGTGGTACCGACAGAAACTCTGCCGAGAAAGCCGATTCAATAGCCGCGATAATTGTCCAACGCCCTTCCCTGGAATGCTCAACAAAGCCTGTATATTCGGAAAGTGTCGGATTCTCAGCTAAAGCCATTACTGTTAAATCTAGCAACCGCGAACCGATAACACTGTCCGTCTCCCATGAGCCCTCGGACAACGTCTCTACAAGTTTCCTCCTTTACGAACTTGAGCGCTAAATCCCGCAGCTTTGAACTGCTTGAGCTTCAAAGGTAGAGGCTGATTTGCTGGTACAGAAATTCTCAATTCAAAATCGCTGACTCCTGGCGGGATTTCAGCAATTGAACCAAGGCGGGTGCGATTTTGCATGACGGAATCATTGTTAGCATCGTAGATTCGCCCAAAAATATCTGCGTCGTAGACTGTTTTGTTGGTGGGATTTTCAGCTTTACCCGTCACAATAAAGCAGTTGGCTAACATCGTAGTACCACTAGTGACGGCTCCTTTTGCTAGTTCCTGTGAACACTCATTGTAAGAAAGATGAGATAGCTTAATCTGTGTGAGCGCGTCGGCGGGGGGAGTCAGCACCCACGACAAAACCCCGATGACGCAAGACAAGAAAATAATCGTGAGCGATCGCAACCGCATAAAAAACACCGTAAATGAATTGAAAACATATAACTTTCGCTCCTCAGCATACCTTGAAATTAACCCTTAGGGGGGTTGAAAAGTCGTTTTTGATTTTTGTAATAATAAAATCAAACCCTCAATTGCTATATAACTTATGAGTCCAGATGAGATTGAAGTGGCCCTGCAAACAGCCTTTGATCGTTGTGATGCACTGGGCTGCCCTCTCACTGATACACAGAAAGAGGTATTACTGCAAGAGGTTCAGCTTCTTAAGGGATCTCGTCCTGCGGTGTCAGACATCAACAACCCCCTAGACGAACTTACCCTAGAAGAATTACAAGCATTTTTACAGTTCGTCAAACTACACGAGGAACAAAATTACTCCTGGAAAGCACAGTTTCTGAACGACTGGTGGCATGAAAGTGACTCTGGAACAGTACAATTTATCCGAGAGCGCTATGGTTTGCAGTGGCTGAATCGCGTTGAGCCATATCATTTTAATAAGTATTCTTTTGAATACACACCAAAGTTGAAAGTAGGCGATCGCATAGAAATTTGTAATGCTTTATGGGAGTGGGTACAAGAAAATGGTCCTTGTACCCCTGAGTGGTTTTCTTGTACCGTGATTCGAGTTGAGGAAATCAACTATGGTGATCGTGCCTCTACCAGTTGCCTGATTCGCTTCAATAACAATGCTGAATACGAAATTCCCGGCATCTACGAATGGAATAGCTATAATTGGCGCTGGGGAATGAGTAATAACTCATAGAAAACTAGAACTTCTGCCTTCCTCCTGTACATCTTTGCGCTGACTGTACGGGCGGGTTTAACTTGACATATCTCAATTAAACCCACTTCTACGCGCCTCCTAACTTTAACAGTAGTGCTTGGCGCATCACATCTACTGGAACTTGCTGTTGCAACCAGATTTTTAATGCAACTGCACCTTGTTGGATTAACATTTCTAGTCCATCGATCGCAATGACACCCACTTGCTGTGCTTGTTGTAAAAATTTTGTTGGCTTCGGCGTGTAGATCAAATCGTAAGCGATCGCCCCGAGCGGCAGATGTGCCATTTCCTCTGCACTCAAAGGCGACACCTCAACCTGAGGATACATGCCGATGGGGGTTGTGTTGACGAGCAGGTTTGCTTGAGGAATTAATTTGGGCAGTGAATCCCATGTATGAACTTGTAAATTCACTGCTAAAGGCGAATTATCCCAACTCCTGTGAAATTCTTTTAACTTCTGCATATCTCGTCCAACAACATAAATTTCCGCAAAACCAAGCTGATTACAACCTGCGACAACTGCTCTCGCCGCGCCACCATTACCTAAAATCACCGCTACTTTCTGACTCCAGTCTTGGTAATGTATTTGCAAAGGGTAGAGAAACCCTTCTACATCAGTATTTGTGCCTATCCACTGACCATGTTTACGAACCACAGTATTCACTGCTCCTACCGCTTGGGCAATCGGTTCTACTGATAACAAAGGTAATATCGCCTGTTTGTGAGGAATTGTCACATTAAAGCCGACAACCCCCACAGCAGCGAAACCTTGGATAGCTGCCTGTAAATTTTGTGGTTCTATAGGAAACGGAACATAGACGTAATCCAGTCCCAAACTCGCTATCGCGGCATTGTGCATGATCGGCGACAGCGAGTGTTCTACCGGATGCCCAATCACTCCTAGCAGTTTAGTTGTTCCTGTGATGAGTTGTTTGTTATTGCTCATTAGTCAATTGGTAATTTACTGCTACAAACAATAAATGACAAAAGACAAATCACAAATGACAAATTTTGTTGAGATTTTTGTTAAGATTATTAAAGTTACTTAATATTTCGTAGGATTATGCAGGCAACGACAGCCGCTTCGACAACCCCAATTCCAGGTAAATATTGGCAGTGGCGAGGGCATAGCGTTTACTACGTGAAGGCGGGACAGAAACATCCGGAACGTCCACCCTTATTATTGGTACATGGGTTTGGTGCTTCTACAGACCACTGGCGTAAGAATATCACAGGATTGTGTAACGATTTTGAAGTGTATGCGATCGACCTTTTAGGATTTGGACGATCAGCAAAACCCAAGCTCCAGTATAGTGGCGACTTGTGGCGCGACCAACTTAACGACTTTATTACTGAAGTGATTGGTCAAAAAGCAGTTTTAGCAGGTAATTCTCTTGGTGGCTATGCCAGCTTATGTGTTGCTGCACAACGTCCCGATACGGCTGCTGGTTTAGTTTTACTCAATAGTGCTGGTCCATTTAGCGAAAACCAGCCTTCTGTTGAACCTGAAGCGTTACAAAGCGAAATTCAGCCACCTTCACTCAACGAACAGTTGCAAAAACTCCTGGGAGACATTGTCAAATGGATTTTTCAGCAATCCTGGGCGCGGTTTCTTTTGTTTCAGTATATACAACAACCTTGGGTTATACGTCAAACCTTAGAGAAAGTTTATCTTGATAAGACCGCAATTACAGACCAACTAGTAGATGAAATTCACCGTCCTGCTTGCGATCCAGGTGCAATAGATGTCTTTTCCTCAGTATTTAGCACCCCCCAAGGAGAAAAAGTTGATGTGCTACTCCAGCAATTAACTTGTCCTGTTTTGCTGTTGTGGGGAGAAGCCGATCCTTGGATCAATGCTAGAGAACGTTCCCAGAAGTTTCGGCAATACTATCCTCAACTGTCAGAATACTTCCTCCGAGCAGGTCATTGTCCTCACGATGAAGCACCAGATCTGGTAAATCCACTCCTGCGTGATTGGGTTTTGTCTATCAAAAATAATCTGGAACGATGAGTTCACCCGTTCTAGATGAAACTTATCAAGATTTTTTTCAGCTTCCCTTCATCCAACGGGCCCTTGGGCGATATCAAGTCAAGTTGATAGTTTACGATCCCAAACAGGAGGAAATACTGCAATGGATAATGTAGAACGCTATCGACAATTTATCAAACAAATCTTGAGCGAACATGCCCAAATTTCAACCACTACGACAGGTGAAGTGACAGCGGAATTAATATTTGACACCGAACACGACCATTATCAGTTGGGAGCATCCCAATTTGGAGAAAACACATTATTCGCGAGGCTATCTCGCGAA